>JAAYBK010000098.1 GCA_012718885.1 Ruminococcus sp.
AATCAACGAAGGACATATCGATTATACCGCCCACATTGAGGAGGACGATCATCTTCCTGAAGTTAGCTCTGACCTTTTTCATAATGTCCAGCTCTGCTGAACTGAGGAGGAAGGAGCCTTCTTCTTCACGGGCATCCATTTCTTCTCCGGCAGTTCTGCCGATTATCACGATAGCAGTATCAGTTTTTGATGCGGCAGCCTTTACTGTTTCATCGTCAAGTGGCATTTCCTCCTGAGACCAGGGTTCTGAGCCCCAGCCTGTGCCGAGGTCAAAGGGATGTTCAGCGTCCCAGCGTTTATATATATCAAGCAGGTCTTCATTTATCTGAACACCGGCTTCTATAAGGCCGTCAACGATGCCGGTGACTTTGGAAACGTTGACCATACCTCCTGAACCGGTGCCGCTTTTATAGTAATGGAGCTGTATCCGCCCGAAAACTGAAACGGGAGAGTTTTCCTGAAGCGGAAGAGTATTGTTGTCATTTTTGAGCATAACGATACCTTCAGCCACTGTCTGAGCGGCAGTTTCAAGGTATTTGCTCCAGTCGAGAGTTTTTTTCATGCAGCTGACCTCTTTTCTGGTATAAGATATTTTTATTATACCAAATCCGGCGGAAAACTTCAAGACTTTTCTGTGTGCTTGTAAAATGAATTGATGTCCGGACAGCAGTATCCGCTTATTTGCCTGACTGGCGAGCATCCTGCTGCTTCTCCGGCATGATAATAAATACAGGTAGACAAAAAGCGCAAAATATGATACAATCAAATAAATGATTCTAAGCTGAACAGGTCAGGTGAAGAAATGAACGATATAACGATAGGCATAACCGCTCATGTCGATTCAGGAAAGACAACTCTTGCGGAGGCGATGCTGTATAAGAGCGGCAGTATCAGGAAGCTTGGCAGGGTAGACAACGGTGATTCCGCCCTGGATACCGATAACATAGAACGGAGCAGGGGAATAACAATATTTGCCCATCAGGCGGAGCTTGAGCTTGGCGATAAGCACATCTCACTGCTGGATACTCCCGGCCACATAGATTTTTCCGCAGAAACAGAGCGGACGATGAGGGTTCTTGACTATGCGGTGCTGGTAATAAGCGGTACAGAAGGCGTGCAGAGTCATACCTCAACGCTCTGGAAGCTTCTTCAGCGCTATGATGTGCCGGTCTTTATCTTTATAAACAAAATGGATATCATAGGAGCCGACAGGAGCTCTGTCCTTGACAATATACGCAGAAGACTGTCCCCACAGTGTACTGACTTCAGCGGCAGCGATGGCGAGATATATGAAAATGCAGCGGTACGTACTGATGAGCTTATGGAGAAATATCTTGGCGGAGTGCTGAAGGACGATGATATTTCTGAAGCAATAATGCAGCGTCGTATATTCCCGTGCTGCTTCGGTTCAGCGCTCAGAATGGACGGCGTTGACGATTTTATGGGAGTGCTGTCCCGTTTCACATCTGTTCCGGAGAGAAAAGAAGAATTCGGTGCAATGGTATACAAGGTGTCATACGATCCGAAGGGAAGCCGGCTGACTCACCTTAAAGTTGTAGGCGGAACACTGAGAATGCGGGAACAGATAGAGTACAAGGATCAGGACGGAGAAACCGTTGCCGGTAAGATAAGTTCACTCAGGATATATTCCGGGGAGAAATTCCGCAATTCGGAGGTCTGTGAAGCCGGAGCTGTCTGTGCAGTCACAGGCCTGCCTTCGACATTTGCCGGACAAGGCCTTGGAGCAGTAAGTAATTCTGACAGGGCATTTCTTGAACCGGTAATGACTTACAGGATAGCGTTGCCGGAGGGAAAGAATGTATATGAAGCGCTTAAGGACATGAGGCGGCTCGAGGACGAAGATCCTCAGCTTCACATACTTTGGAACGAACAGCTTGGCGAGATAAATATACAGCTCATGGGGGCAGTTCAGCTTGAAGTGCTGACCCAGGTGATCTCCTCTCGTTTTGGCTACGATGTACAGTTCATGGACGGAGCAGTTGCATATAAGGAGACGATACGTGAACCGGTTGAAGGTGTAGGTCACTACGAGCCGCTGAAACATTATGCGGAGGTACACGTTCTTATAGAGCCTCTTGAAAGAGGAAGCGGGATAAAATACGCCACATTATGTTCTGAGGATGAGCTTGATAAGAACTGGCAGAGGCTTATTCTCACTCATTTCGAAGAGAAGGCACATCTTGGCGTTCTGACAGGCTCACCGCTGACTGATGTGAAGTATACCCTTGTTGCCGGAAAGGCTCATATAAAGCATACTGAGGGAGGAGACTTCCGCCAGGCCACCTACCGTGCAATTCGACAGGGATTGAGGAGTGCTGAGAGCATACTGCTTGAGCCGTACTATGAATACGAGCTCGAGCTGCCCTCGGAATATGTGGGAAGAGCAATATCCGATCTTCAGCATATGACGGCGGAGTTCAGTGCACCTGAGACTATGGGGGATATGTCAGTCATAACCGGAACAGCTCCCGTTTCCGAGCTGAACGGCTATCAGTCGGAGCTTATCGGATACACCAGGGGCAGGGGAAAACTGAGCTGCACTGTCATAGGCTATCGAGAGTGCCATAATGCGGAGCAGGTCATCAGCGAGTATGGCTATGACTGTGACAAGGATGTAGAAAACAGTGCAGATTCCATATTCTGTTCACACGGCGGAGGATATCTTGTAAAATGGGATGAAGTTCCGGAGCATATGCATCTGCCGTATCATCTGAACAGGAAAAATGAGGAAGAGCCAGAAGATGAAAGCATGGAAAAGGCGCGCAGATTTGTTGAGAGTGCAGTTTCCGACAAAGAGCTCATGGAGATATTTGAGCGTACCTACGGCAAGCTGAACGCTGACCCGAGACGAGCCTTCAAGAAGGCAAAGGTCACGACCATCGACACAAAGACGGTGAAGCTGCCGGACTATGAGGGGCCGGAATATCTTCTTGTGGACGGATACAATATCATTTTTGCATGGGATGAACTGAAAAAAATAGCAGCGGACAATCTTGATGCCGCCCGTGGGGAGTTGATACACATGATGTGCAACTACCAGGGCTATTCCGGATACGAGCTGATACTGGTATTTGACGCATACAAGGTAAAAGGCAAGCACAGGGACATTGAGAAGTATCTGAACATAAATATTGTCTATACAAAGGAATCGGAAACTGCCGATACTTACATAGAGAGAGTGACCCATGAGCTGACGAAGAAGCACAGGGTAAGGGTAGCGACCTCTGATGGTATTGAGCAGATGATAATCCTCGGAAACGGTGCGATGCGTATCTCTGCGGACGAGCTTCACGAGCGTTATAATTCCGCACAGAAGGCTATCCGTGAGTTTATGGAGTCAATGAAGTGATATGAAAATATGCCCCCATATCATCGAACAACTGATGATATTGGGGGATTATTTATGTACAGATCATACTGAATAATGGAATAAAAAACAAAATTATCAAGAGATATGGTGCAAAACAGAATAATTTTCGTGTATTGCTGCTGCAGTTGTGATAACGCATAGAGCTGCTGCGAACAGAGTGGTATCGATCAGGTTGAAAACAAGCGGAAAAACGAATAACGCCGCTCCTGCAATCTTGTTTATAACGGAATGGACTGAGGCAAGCTTTTTCAGTATGATGAAGCTGATAAAGACATTGGTAAGCTTGATAAATGCAACGCCAGCGATCCATAGATATATCCAGATCGGCATTTCTATCATAGGAAGAATTTTTATCATACAGACTGCTATGAATACAGTATCTGCGAACGTATCAAGCTTCGCTCCAAATTCACTGACTGTACCTGTTTTTCTTGCCACTGAACCGTCGATCATATCTGAAAAGCCGGCTAAAATATACAATATATAAAAAGGGATCGAAAAAGCAGGACATAACAATAATGCGAAAGCACATATTATCCGAATACCGGTGAGTCTATCCTAAAATTTGTGTAAACCTCTGAAGTAGTGTATAATAGAAGAGACACTACTTCGGAGGTTATAATTATGGGAAGAAGACGAAGAAATGAAACAGAAGAACAGCGTGCAAGAAGAGAGC
>JAAYBK010000099.1 GCA_012718885.1 Ruminococcus sp.
CAGATATGTTCATTCTCTGCTCATGGCTTATGCTTGTTTTACTGCCGTTTATAACTGTTGCTCTAATCAGTATCATTATTGGCAGGAAAATACGCAGCGAACAGAAGATAATCGGTACGCTCTCTGCTCAGGGATACAAGCGTTCAACGCTGATGCTTCATTACAGTTTGCTTGCCGTTATTCCCGGACTTGTAGGCGGAGTGCTTATGACAGCGGCAGCGGCGTTCCTTTCCGACTGGTTCGGAGGGCTGGGACTTGCCGATTATGAACCGATGCAGCCAGAGTTCAGGCTTCCCGTTGTTATTGCAATTGCAGGTATTGTGATACCTACGGCTATCTATTTTATCGCAGCTCTTCTAAAGGTGAAAAAGCTGTTGAAGCATGATACTGTGGAGCTTCTCAGCGGTGCGGTAGGAACGCAGTCAAAAACCCACAGAATGCTTCGGGATACGAAGATAAAGGTACGCAAAAAATTTGCCATACGCTCTGTTCTCGGCAGTCCGGGACGCAGCTTTGTTGTATTCTTAGGCGTATTTCTCGGCGCTATGATTGTTTCGTTCAGCTATATTTTTATTGACTCGGTAAAAGCGGTGGGTTCTCAGGCAATGGACGAATTCGGCACATTCAAGTACGAATACATTCTCAACACTATACAGGATAAAAAACCAGATAATGCTGATGCTGTAATGGCTGTTTCTTACGAAAATGCGAGCGGAAAGAGCTTCTCGCTTATGGGCGTTGATAAAGATTGTCAGCGCTGGAATCTTACGGACAGAGATACAGGCGGCCGTGCCGATATTGAGGGTGGCTGGTATATGAGTTCTCTTTGTGCAAAGATGTTCGGAGTCGAAGCAGGCGATGAATTCAAGTTCCGCAGCATTGCAAGCCTTGAAGAGCATACAGTCAGGATCAAGGGCATTATCAAAAACGGGTATCAGAGCTATATCGTATCCACAAGAGAGAACGCATCTGAGATAACAGGGCTTGACGCCTCACTGTATAATTGCGTACTTACCGATGAAAGCCGCAGCTTTGACGGCGATATAGTTCAGGAGATCATTACAAGCGATACGTTTGATAATCAAATGGAAACGATGCTTGATGAGATGAGCGGAATTGTCTATGCACTCATAATAATCGGCGCAATAATCTGTATCGCAGCTCTTTATGTTTCAATAAATATGCTGGTATCAGAAAACGCTAATAATATTTCAATGCTGAAGGTACTCGGTTATGACAGAAGGAAGATAGACAAAATGGTACTGAACGGAAATCATCTGCTGCTGATACCGGGACTTATTCTCGGTATGCTGACTGGTTATGGCGCAATGGCGTGGTATTGCGATGCTTTTGTTGAGACAGAGGGAATGATGATACCTGTTGCTTATTCTTTCCCTCATATCATTCTGACGGTTTGTATCGTAAAACTATGTTATTTTGCTTCTCTTTTCCTCGTTCGCAGAAAAGTGGAAAAAGTAGATATGATAGAGAGTTTAAAGGATAACCGTGATTAGGAGACACAGAATATGAAATTTGATAATATGATGAGGTTGATCAACGGATATTTCAGAAAAGGAGAAAGAACATGAGTTTTACGGATAATTTCGGGAATCCAAAAGGACTTCTTGGACGAATGATGCTTGTCAGTATGGACAGGGAACATCTGCCGATGGCACAATGGGCGTTGGAACATATAAGGATTCCTGATAATGGAAAAATAGCAGATTTAGGCTGCGGCGGAGGATACAATATAAAGCGTATGCTGAAAATGAGCGCTAAGGCTAAGTTTATCGGAGTGGACATTTCCGATGAAAGCGTGAAAAAGGCGCAGAAGGTCAATAAAGATGAGATCGGCAAACGTGTGAAGATCATCAGGGGCAGTGCTGAAAAACTTCCGTTCAAAGACAATAGCATAGACCTTATCACCGCCTTTGAGACCGTTTTCTTCTGGAAAAAGCCTGAAAAAGCATTCAGGGAGATCTGCCGTTCACTTGTAAAGGGAGGCTGCTTTGCGGTCATCAATAATTACGGTGATCCGAATGTGGATTGGGAGAAGAAGGTGCCCTGTATGACCAGATACACGGCAGAGCAGATCGCCGAAATGCTTGAAGCGGCAGGATTTACTGATATATCGGTAAATAAAAAGGGAAATCTGTTTTTAGTTATGGGGTATAAAAGATAACGAACCGAAAGAAAGTGAGCTCATCACATAAAAAAGGCGAAACAGTTATCATTAGTGATAATGAACTGACCTCGAAAATGATAACTGCTGTACTTGACGGCTCGGAATATAATGTTACAGATGTAACTTGTGAGCCGTAGAGTGCTGCAATGAATAATTTTTAAGGAGAATGATTACTATGGGACTTATGAAGAATTTTTTTAGTCAGACAAGAAAACCTGAAGGCGCACTTGGAAAAATGATGCTGAAAGGTATGAATTCCGGCCATGCAAAGCTGGCGGATTGGGGTTTTGAGCATCTGCCGAAGCTCTCCCCGAAAAAGGCAGCCGATCTTGGCTGCGGTGCAGGCAGAAATGCAGGAGAGCTGCTGAAAAAGTATACTCAGGCAAATGTTACTGCAATGGACTATTCTGCACTTTCTGTCCAGAAGGCAAAGGAATACAATCAGGCTATGATAGACGCCGGCAGGTGCATCGTCATTCAGGGCGATGTATCAAAACTCCCCCTTGAAGCGGACAGCTTTGATCTTGTAACTGCATTTGAAACAATATATTTCTGGCCCGGTCTTGAAAAATGCTTTTCTCAGGTCGCTAATACTCTGAAAGACGGCGGATATTTTATGATATGCAACGAATCTGACGGTACAGATAAGACGAGCAAGAAATTTGAATCCATTATTGACGGTATGCACTGCTATACACCTGCTGAGATAACATCAGCTCTGAAAGCGGCAGGCTTCACAAGCGTGGAATCTGCTCATCATCCTTCAAAGCCATGGATAACTGTGGTAGCTAAGAAATGATGCTTTATAATGTGCAGATTATCTAACTGGCGAGACACTATACTTTAGAAGGAGGAGAAAAATAGTGTTCAGAAAGATCAAGCCCTATATGGGCGGATATATCAAATATACCTATGCTGCGCTTTCAGCTATGTTTATTGCGCTTATTGCTTCGGCTGTGCCGTTTTTTCTTGTATACCGTATTATAAAGCCTCTGCTCGAGGGGGAAAAGCTATCGGCAGAATATTACATAAGTCACATAGCTTTTATTTTTATATTTGAGTTAGCATACGCTACCATTTATGTTTTGGGACTTAAATTCTCGCATATATCAGCATTCAACACACTGAAAAACATACGCATATCATTACAGAAAAAACTGGAACGTCAGCCTCTCGGTACGATTCATGATATGGGTAACGGTAAGATAAAAAAGCTCTTCACCGATGATATTGATCAGGTTGAGTTATTGCTTGCACACGCTATACCTGAGGGAATAGCCAATCTTTCAATGGCTCTTATTGCAATTATCTGTATGTTCTTTGCTGATTGGAAACTCGCTTTGCTTTCGCTCTGTTCCCTGCCCCTTGGAATGTTCGCTATGGGAATGATGTTTAAATCCGGTATGGAAAAAATGAACGATTACTACGCTGCTTCTGCAAAAATGAATGCAACTATCATCGAGTACGTCAACGGAATGGAAGTAGTAAAGGTATTCGGACGTGACGGAGAGTCCTATCAGCGTTATGAAAAAGACATAAAGGGCTACCGTGATTTCACACTCGACTGGTACAAGATATGCTGGCCCTGGATGGCTTTATACAGCGCATTACTTCCATGTGTTGCTCTTGTTATGCTTCCTGTGGGAACGCTTCTTGTTATAAACGGTGCATCAACTCTTGCGGACTTGGTACTTGTATTCTGTCTGTCGCTGGCAATTGGTATGCCTTTGCTTAAAGCGCTCAATTTTGCAGGAAAATTTCCTCAGCTCAATTACAAGATCGACGAGATAGAAAAGGCTATGGACGGCGAACCGCTGAAAACTAATAATGCAGATTTCAAAGGAGATTCTCATATTGTAAAATTCGAGGACGTACATTTTGGTTATAAGGAACAGGAAGTCCTGCACGGTGTTTCACTCGAACTTGGAGAAGGTACGCTCACGGCTCTTGTTGGCGAATCAGGCAGCGGCAAATCTACTCTTGCCAAGTTACTTGTTCATTACTATGATATCAACGGCGGAACGATCACGCTCGGCGGCCAGGATATTGCTGATATGAGTATAGAAGCATTAAATGATAATATATCCTATGTTTCACAGGAGCAGTTTTTATTCAACACAACGCTGTATGAAAATATTCTTATAGGCAAACCCGACGCAAGCCGTGAAGAAGTTATGGCAGCTGCTGAAAAAGCTCAGTGCGGAGAGTTCCTTGCCCGTCTGCCTGAAGGTATTGACACAATGGCCGGCGATGGCGGTAAACAACTATCTGGCGGCGAACGTCAGCGTATATCTCTTGCGAGAGCGATACTGAAAAACGCTCCGGTCATCGTTCTTGACGAAGCGACAGCGTTTATTGATCCTGAGAATGAAGAAAAGATGAACTCGGCTATAGCTCAGATCATAAAGGGTAAAACTGTACTTGTCATCGCTCACCGTTTACAGACTATTGTTAACGCAGATAAGATATGCGTTATGAAAGACGGAAATATTATAGCAGCAGATACACACGAAAAGCTCCTGCAAAGCTGCGATGAGTACAAAAAGCTCTGGAACAGCAGCGAAGCAAGAGCAAGCTGGACTATAGGAAATGAGGTGAGAGCATGACAGGTATGATAAAGCGTATTCTCGATGTTTCAGGGAAATACAAAGGCAGGATCTACGGCGCTATGTTTTTATCTTTTCTTAAAGGCATATTTATGAAAATGCCGATAATCCTGATGTATTTCATTGTGACGGCTTTTATTGACGGAACGGTCACAAAAAAAGCCTGCATATATGCTGCGATAGCCCTTGTTGTCAGCGTTGGGATACAGGCTATACTGCAATATTTGGCAGACAGACTGCAAAGTGCGGCAGGTTATATGATATTTGCGGATATGCGAATGAAGCTTGGCGAGCATCTGCGCCGTCTGCCTATGGGATATTTCACAGAGGGCAACATCGGCAAGATAAGTTCTGTCCTGTCAACTGATATGGTCTTCATCGAGGAAAACTGCATGATGGTGCTTGCAGATATGATGAGCTATCTGTTCTCTCAGGTGATAATGATATTGTTCATGTTCTTTTTTGACTGGAGGCTTGGAATCGCTTCATTTGCTGTTACGGGCTGCATGATACTTTTAGGCAGAAGAATGGTCAAAAGCGATCTTTATCATTCAGGACAGCGTCAGGAAGCTTCTGAAATACAGACGCAGGCTGTTCTCGATTTCACAGAGGGCATCGGTATCATCAAAACTTACAATCTGCTTGGTGACAAATCTAAGGAACTCACTAAAAGCTTTGAAAACAACTGCCGCGTGAACCTCGGATTTGAGAAAGCGCATATGCCGTTCAGCATGGGTGTATTTCTTATTTACGGCCTGGGTACGGCATTCATACTCGCTGTTTCATCACTTTTATACGCAAAAGACTTCATAGAACTGAACTTCTTCATTGGAATCCTTCTTTGCCTTTTTGACCTGTTTGTACCGATAAAGTCTTTCTACGATCAGGAGGCAAGGCTCACAGTAATGAGTGCTTGTATGGACAGGATAGAAGATGTCTTTAACGAAAAACAACTTGACGACAGTGGTACACAAGTGCTGACAGGCAGCAATGCGCCTGAGATAGAATACAAAAACGTGACCTTTGCATACAATGAAAAAGACGTGCTTAAAAACATATCGTTCAGCGCAGATAAAGGAACTATGACTGCTCTTGTCGGACCGTCGGGAGGAGGCAAGTCAACTATTGCAAGTCTCCTTCCCCGTTTCTGGGATATAAAGTCAGGCGAGATAATGCTGAGAGGAACAGATATAAGAAAACTGCCGCTTTCAACGTTAATGGATAATATAAGCATGGTATTTCAGCGTGTATATCTGTTTCAGGATACTGTTTACAATAACATTGCCCTTGGAAGACCTGATGCGACCCATGAGGAGATAATCGAAGCTGCCAAAAAGGCACGGTGCTATGATTTTATTATGGAGCTGCCAGACGGCTTTGATACTGTTATCGGTGAGGGCGGAGCTTCGCTTTCAGGAGGTCAGGCGCAAAGGATATCAATTGCAAGATGTATCCTGAAGGATTCGCCGATAGTTATTCTTGATGAGGCGACTGCAAGTGTTGACGCCGACAACGAAAGCTATATCCAGCAGGCGATCTCAGAACTCTGCAAGGGTAAGACTTTGCTTGTCATTGCCCACAGACTCAATACCATAGCCGGTGCTGATAACATTATTGTCATAAAGGATGGACAAATTGCAGAATCAGGAGATCATAACGATCTTATGCAGAAGAAAGGAGTATATCACTATATGGTGAACAAACGAGCGGTAAGTACAGGCTGGAAGAACTGATATTGCATAATACTATTGCAGATTCTGAAGTTAGATGGGCAAACTTATAAACTTTCGGAAAATACTTGACGATCTTTAGTGGACAGTGTATTTCAGTAAATTCAAGAGGACAATGTTCAATTATGCGGAATGGAGAAAGAATAATATCGGCTTTTTACTCCTAAAAATTTACTTAACTATATCAGCACACTTCAGTACGTCAGCAACTAAGCAAGCTTACTGGATACTATAAACGAGCTCTACAACATAATAAAGTAAAATGGCAGTTCGCACATTGCGAACTGCCATTATTTTTTTTATAAGCATCAGGGATCGGGTGCTATAATCCCTTACTTTCTTACAAGTCTCTCCATTCCGCCGTTGCCTATATAATACTCATCAGGGAAATTCTGACCGCAATAGCAGCCAATGAAGAACTTTTCGCCCTCATGGAATGAGAAATATGGTACCTTGTCACCGTTTGAGTATTCCTCGTAGTCAACCTTTATTGTTCCTGAATGAGTATTGCCGTCAAGATCGGTGTATGTATATGTACTGTCTTCCTTTACGGTTATTGTGCCGTTATCCTTTGAGCTTATGTCAACAGTCTTGTTATCTGTTGCGACCTGATAAGTCCACTGGCCAACAAGATTCTTTATATCAGCAACATCAGCCTGTGGTTCATACGACTCTATTTCCTTGACATATTCTGCGCTTATATATCCTGTCTTGCCGTTAAAGCTTGTTATATACCAACCAGCTTTGCCGCATGAATAGACGTCTATCTGAGTTCCGTTTGGTATTGAACCGATCACCTCAGCTGTTGTAAATGGTTCTTCTCTGAGGTTCAGATCATCGCCATTTGTATCAACATATCCGCCGAATAAGCGATCATTTTCATTTAATACAAGAACCTCCTTTTCAGCTTCCTTTGCCGGAGATTCTGTCTTCTCAGTAGTTTTTGTCTCAGCTTTATCTGCTGCGGGAGCAGTGGTTGTCTCCTCAGCCTTTTTCTCATCAGGAGCTGTTGTTTCAGCAGTCTCCTCGGTAGATACTGTGGTTCCGGAAGCTGATGTCTTTCCGGATGTTTCGCTGCTGTCTACGGTACCGCATGATACCATTGAGGCCATCATTGTGAGGATTGCAATACAAGTAACTAATTTTTTCATAATAATTTCTCCTTTAGAATCATTTCGTAAGGTCCGTATTTCCTTACCTGTTGTATCCATTATACCACTTTGTCAGAGTCTGTGTTGTAAAATTACAAATTTGTAATCGGCAGTTTTTTCAGAAGATAACTCTTCTCAAAACATACTCTCCTTCAGAGGTAGCTGCTATCTCATATGTACTCATATCATCAATATTCAGATGCTTTTTCAGACGGGAGATATTAACTCTTATAGTGTTCTTGCTGTCCTCTACATCACAGCCGTAAATATTCTTGTATATCTCATGATAGCTTATCCGCTCCCCTAAATGTGAGGCAAGCAGATACAATATCTGAAGCTCACGCTGAGGAAGCGAACACTCATTGCCATCCAATGTGGCAGAACCAGAAAACAGATCTACTGTAAGGTATGGCAGCTCTATTTTAGGATGCTGAGGAGCTTGCTTGGCATTGCGGCGAAGCTGAGCCTCAATACGTGCCTTCAATACATTAAGATCATAAGGCTTGGTTATGTAATCATCACCGCCGCTGCGGAAGCCCATTATCACATCATCATTTTCATCACGGGCGGTAAGGAATATTACGGGTGCCTGAGTTTTCTGACGCAGTATCCTGCAGAAATCCATTCCGTCACCATCCGGCAGCATTACATCAAGTAGCACCAGATCCGGAACGCACTCCTCCAGCATGAATGAAGCGGTCTGCACTGAGTCCGCACAATGTACCGTATAGCCCTCATTTTCAAGAAATGAGCGGTTGATACGCATGATGTCTGAATCGTCTTCTACTAATAATATGTGTGACATAACTGATCCCCCTGATTACAATTCTGTAATTTGGTGTACTTTACATTAAAAATATGTTATAATAAATTCAGCCTATAAAGGGAGGCGATATATTGTTTAAAAAGGAAAATTCTAAACTACGCCGGAAGCTTTTTATCTCCATGCTTGCTTCCATGTTTTTGCTGCTTATATGTATGGG
>JAAYBK010000100.1 GCA_012718885.1 Ruminococcus sp.
CTATCGAAAAAACAAGCGAAGAGGAAAAGCAGTATAAAACAGTTAAAACGGCTATGAACCAATATGGCGAGATAGTCTCAAATGAACTCCTTGCACAGATAGCTGGCGGACATTACGAAACTGCAAACTCCATTTATTTTGATCGTTTTGTCAATAAGCGAAACGGTCTTGATAACAATTTGAATGAACTTCTTGAAATTACAGATGATTCAATCAACGATCGTTATAACAAAACTGTATTCAATGTAAAGCTTCTCCGCATATTTTTCATTGGATTCGGATTAGTTTTACTTATTCTCCTCAATTGGCTTGAGGTACGCAGGGAAAAGATTGCTAAAAACCTTGAAGAAGCTGTTGACACTAATGAAAAAACTCAGGAATCGCTCAATAACGCTATTTTCAAGGACAATGTCACTGCTTCAAGAAACAGATTCTCATTTGTTGTTGAATACGGTACGGAAATAGTTGAGATACCTGAAGGTCAGGCATTATATTTCATTATGTTTGACATCAAAGATTTCAGCAATATTAATATCTCATACGGCACCGATACAGGTGACAAGCTGCTTGCTTCAACAGTTAAGCATATCAAAGATGTATTTGAAGACGGAATTATCTATAGAACAGGCTCTGATGAATTTGTCACAGTGGTCAAAGCTGATGATTCACAGGATAGCTTTACAAGAGTATCTGATCTTATAGAAAGAGCCTACAGATCACTTACATCCGATCAGATCCTGAATAACTATCACATTTCACCGGATTATTCAATATCACTTGTAAGAAAGACCGGTGTCAGCACTGTGGATATTTCAATACACAACCAGCTGAAGCAGACTCTTACACAGGGAAGAAAGTCAGCTTCCGGCAATTGGTACTATAACGAAGATTGAATACATTGAAAAAGGAGAGTATAAAGATGAATATTAAAAAAATTATGGCAGTTTCATGTTCAGCAGTTTGTCTGCTTTCAATTACATCCTGCGGTAAAAGTTCAGATAAAAAGCGTGAAAAAGTTACGCTTAATGTATGGAAAATGGAAGATGAAGCATTTCTCCAGCAGATGACTGACGAATTTATCGAATACTATAAAGATGATGCAGATATAGAGGTAATCCTTGGAAACAAACCTGAACACTCAATGGTAGAGTACATTCAGGAAAATCCAGATGATTCAGCTGACATTCTGTATTTCGCTGACGATCAGTTAGATCAGCTCTATAACGCCGGATATTTGCTTCCTATAGAAGAAAATGCTGATGAAATTATAGAAGATAACGGTGGAAAATATACAGAGATAATATCTAATGCTTTAAAAAAATTGGAGCTATATGCCTGCCCTCTCACAGCAGGTAATGGATATTTCCTTTATTATAACGCCAAGTATCTCAATGAATCAGATGTACAGTCACTTGACAAGATTCTTGAGACAGCTGAGAAGAACAATAAATGTTTTGCAATGGACTGGTCTTCCGGATGGTATACTTATTCTTTCTTCGGTGGTGCCGGTCTGAAAGCTGAAGCTGAACCAATGGGAATGTTCAATAACTGCAATTGGAACTCAACAAGCAGTCAGTACAATGGTATCGATGTTGCTAAGGCAATGCTGAATATAAGCAGCAGTAAAGGTTTTAAGAGCACGGAAAGTTTCATTGACGGAGCAACAGATGACAGTATAATCGCTTTTGTAAGCGGTCAATGGGACTATGAGAATCTCCTTGCTGTATGGGGAGATGATCTCCGTGCAACCAAACTGCCAACTTATACTATCAACGGTGACCAAGTTCAGATGTCAGGATTTATGGGATATAAATATGTAGGAGTATACTCCGGAACTGATTCGCCTGAGTGGGCAGTTAAATTCGCAGAATGGGTTTCAAACTACGACAATCAGGTAAAGAGATTCAAGGTCACTGGCGAATGTCCTTCAAATATCAAAGCTATGCAGTCAGATGAAGTACAGTCTTCTCCGGCAGTCGTAGCACTTGGAGAACAGTCTGTTTACTCAGTTCGTCAAAATGTAACGGATTCATACTGGACTCCGTCCTCACTGCTCGGAAGTACTCTTGCTGCCGGCAATCCGGATAATAGAGATCTTCAGCAATTGCTTAATGAGACAACCGAAGCAATAAACGCACGCTAACACCTACCCACTTTGTTAAGACCTCCTATGGTTTATATCAGGCCATAGGAGGTCGCATTTTTCCAATAAAAGGGAGCTATAATCATTAACGAAAGTTTGTTGAAGATTTATCTCTGCTGCGCAAGAATATTTCCCATTGACATGGTGACAGGTTTGATATATAATACTATCTGCGGAGTTTCAACTCCGGAATATTAACATAGGAGTAGTACCATGTTTTTAAAATTTCAGTCACAGGAAGAAAGAAGACAATACGGCGGTTCATGCTTTTTTGAATTGCAGTTTTGCAGATCCCTGCGAGAACAATCAATGGAAATAATCCTGAAGCAAATCAGAAATTGGGAAGATGATTCACTTTATGTACATGGTGATAAACCTTTGTATTCAGTATATGGTCCGATATTTGGCAATGGTGTTCATCCCAATATGACAGAAGGATATCTTGATCCTTGGGGAATCACATATTATAAACCGGACATGATAGATGGAATCATAGTACGTGCATTGCAATCTAAGCCGGAAGGCTATAAAATGCTTATTGAATGGCTCAATAAAGCAAAGGAATATAATGGATTCTATATCTTGGGTGTATGATATTAGTTCTATCCCACCACAGGTGACTGTTTTTTTCATAAACTCGAAATAAAATCAAAACCACCCGTAAGACGGGTGGTTTTGATTTTTGTCGCACTTCATATCGCAGCTTAACTTTTTATCACGCAGAACTATACGTAAACCTCTATTTCGCCTTCTCTAACATATATGGATCAAAACAGATCATTCGTTAAATAGAGCCTTTATTTTTTCAACTAATGACTTATCATAACTGAAGAAAAAGCTGTTTATATAATCGTACTGAACATCATACAAAGCGTTGTTAGGGTCATTCGGATCGGGTTTACGAGCATTAAGGCACCACATAGTATAACCATCATCAGTTATATAGATATTAAAGTACATACTTCTTTCTTCATTTATAGCAAAAAGTGTTTTATACTCTTCATATGTGTTAATATCTCCGAGATACGAACGCCACTTTGCACTTGCCAGAAGTTCCTTGAGCTCACAGACCTGTTTTTCAGAGAATGGTGAATCATGGTATATAGCATTATATCCGTCGCTGAAATCATATTCTGTATCACGTATTACCCATTCATCGAAATCATTGAAGAAATTAAATTCTATTGTAATATCATAGAGCTCATCAGGAGATTCATCGAACATATATGAATCCTTACCCTGTGAATTTATATATTCAAGCAGATTGTCAATGACAGTATCATTTGTACAATAGTAGTATTCATTATATCTTGCTGTTCCTGCGCTGACAAAGCATGGATCCGGAGCTGACATAAAGGTGACTTCCGTAATGCCTGTGTCATATTGCCATATCCATAATGCAAAGTTTTCGGAATTAAATTTCACACTTTGTATTATGGAATTGTACTCTGGAATATCTTGAAATTTAACGTGCTTCCAGTCATAATTTTTAAGGATATCGTAAAAATTATTGCGATCTTCCTTTGAAGTCTTGAGACTTGTCAGTATTTCGTAATCTTATATGCTCAGTCTCCAGTTTTCTTCAGTAAAGAAGTTGTATCTGTATACAACATCGCTGTATTCGTCTCCGAGTATCTCTGTTATCTTTTCTTTGAAATAGTTGAAATCTGCTTTGTATATATTAAATGTGCGTGTAGATCTGTCAGTACACAGGTAGTGATCTGGATCAGCACTGCTTTCCTGTTGGTTTATAGCGATAGAATCATAGAAAAGTGTATTAGTATATGAATCGAGAACAATAGTAGAAAATTCCGTATCAGTCAGATAATTGAAAGTGATCGACTCCCAATCGCTGAGCCATTCGGTAGTTGGCTGACTTACAAGCTCAGGGTGAAGTTCGATCGTTTCCCACTTATAGCTGTTGAAAAGCTGCTCAAGCTGTTTACGCTTATCAAGGGATATCGGCTCATCAGGATCAACTTCATATATGACATCATCTACAGTATATCCGCCGTCTTTTATCTCAACAGTGACCATACCGTCTTTATCATCTTTAGAAGCCGGGATGCTGTCAACAAAGAATTCTGTTTCAGAGAAATTGCCGAATGGAGCTGTTTCTGATGTGACAGGCTCTGTGGGCTTTTCATCTGTTGTGGGTTCCTCTGTGGTCTCTTCAGCAGTCTCTTCTTCATTGAGAATGTCAGTGATACTCTTTTCAAACAGATCGTAATCTATTTTCCATTCCTTGCAAATATAATCAGAATATGTTGCGAAATACTGATC
>JAAYBK010000101.1 GCA_012718885.1 Ruminococcus sp.
AAAAGGAATATTCATATGACAGCTTTGATGATATTTATGCTGAAAAAAGTGCTGTGAACAATACACATTCACAAAGTCAGCAGGAAGTATTATACACTGTTTCAAAGCGTGATAAATTCGGAAATATAACAGCCAAAAAAGGTGAATTCAGTGAATATTTCGTCTTTGATAAATATGGTTTCAATCGTATCGCATCATTTACTAATTCGGAATTTGGCGAGTGCTTTGCTTATACTTTTGAAGATTACGAGGTAAGTCCTGATACTTCTTCAAATAATGCATCTGTAGTTGAAAATACCTACTGTATTGGAACAAAATGTGCATACATAAAAGCAAATGGTTCTTATACTATAAGACATAAATTCAAAGCTTACAGGACAGAATACGCACTTTCATTCTACGCACAATGTAGTTCAGGATCAAAAGTTATAGTAAAATGTGGGTATAAAACACAAGAAATCCCTATAAACAGCGGTGGATTTCATTATGAGTTTTCTGACCTCAGATCTCTTGAAATTGAAAAAGGAAAAGATTATATACTAGAGATCGAGTTCACAAGCCAGAAGAACATGTATATAGATGCTGTTATGTTCTTCCCGCTTTATAACCCTCCACAGGTTAATGTTTACTGCCAAGGAGGTTCACTTATCGCAGGTTCTCTTAGCGGATACGGTGAACTCAGTGAGCCGATTTATGATATACTGAGCAGGTCGATTTGCGTTGTTGAAAAACGAAGAATATTTGAATGTCTGATTCCATCATTCGGCCGGGACAGAGACTCAGTTGTCAATTCCAGCCTTTACATTAAAAATGCAGGTGAGGGCATATTCAGAAAAAGAGTTGAGCTAAGAAATCATCCGAATCAACAGATACAATTTGAAGAATCTCTCTTTGCTAATTTCCGGGCAGAAGGTAATATTGATGTGACTTTCGGAGATGGTTCAGTTCTTCAGCTTACCCAGGAAGTTCTGGAAATAAATCTTACCTCTAAAGAGCGTCCTATAAAAATTAACCTTGACAAATACAAAGATAAATTTATCACCGGAGTTTTTTCCGATATTCTCTTGCTTTGTATTGACGGTGAGATAGTCTATTGTGATAAACTTGATCCAAAACTGAAAGGTCCGTTTACGATAAATGGAGACGCTATAATATATGATATTGCTATCGGTCTTTCTCCTGTTGTGAAAATGACCTACAGCGACGGCAGCGGCAAAGTCAGACAGGTTCAGAAACTATGTGATGACAAGACTATCATAAAAGCTTTCGGCTATGATGGATTAGGCAGACAGATAATTGATACCGTTCCGGCATACAATAACGATTTGCCGTTTATGTATATCGAGGACTATATCAGAAGCGTTGACTGGAAGACAGGAAAGATCAGCGGAAGAGTAAATGATTTTGCTCCTCATTGCGAGGAATATCCATATACCCCTTCTATATACGAAGAACGCTATAACGGCAGAATTCTTGAAACTGGTATGTCATCAAAGGAATGTGCTGTAAGTGAGAATATTCCGAGAGAACAAAGACGTACTACAAGATATTCTTATTCAACGGATATTCCTGACTGTCCGCAGCTTGCAAAAATAAAAGCTGCTCAATCTTCGAGTGAAAAATACTACACTGTTTCAAAAGTTCTTGATCCTGACAATAATGAGATGATATCTGTATATGATATCAACAAGGATAAGATTGCGGACTATATCAAGCTTGCTGATAAAGAGATATGCACAGTTTATTCTATGAAGAAAGATAATGAGTACAGCTATAAGACTGTGACATTGCCAAACGGAAACCAAAAATGGAGCAAATTTGATCTTCGCGGAAATCTTGTTGAATCAAATGATGTAAATTCAGGTTCAAGCAAATTCTTTTATGATATCCATAATAAGCTTCGCTTTGAAAAGGACTGTGCTCTTGAAGAAAAAACTTTCAGATACAAGCTCTATGACAGCATAGATCGTATCGTTGAGGAAGGTGTATTCAAAACTGATCTTACTGATGATGAGTTACAGAAAAAAACAGAAGACGCTTCATATCCGCAGGATGGAAAGTGTATTTGCAGAAAGTATTACTATGACGGTGATCATAGCAAAGATTCTATGGGAATGCTGACAAGAACGGAACTGTTCAACGAAGCAGAAAACAGTAACGATATCATAACAACTATTACTTACAGCATGGAAAAGGAAAACAATATATTCACTAAGAGTATAAGCATCGATGACAACACCATCACTACAATTACAAAATACGATAATTTTGGAAATGTTATAGAAAAAACCGGAAGCGATTCAGAGAAGTTGGAGTATTCATATGACCATATATTGCGTAATACCTGTATTAGCAGCAATGGAGAGACTATAACGAAGACTTCTTATACTGCAAACGGCCTTCCACAGAATGTTACTTCCTGCGGAAATACTATTTCATACAAGTATGATTGCAGAAATAAGATCACAAACATTGATTCGGATCTTTTCTCTGAAAAAATAACATACCTTGATGGTGAAAAGTATTATGGCGGAAAGATTAAAAAACTTGAATCTGAGATAAAATCAGATTCCAAAACAGATCCTCCGAATAAACTGAGCTACGAGCTTGAATATGATGGCTGCGGACAACTTTCATCTGCTATATGCAGTGAATATGAAGAGGCATCAATGAAGAATATCACATATGATAAAAACGGTAATATCATATCATATAATGATACAGAAAAATTCGAGCTTGAATCCGGAACTGATAAGGTGAAAACAACAGGTCATAACACATATGAATATAACGCGAACGGTGCAGTAAGCAAGATCAGCGGTAAGAAAAACATAAGCATTGATTACTATCCTTACAGCAGGCTGCCGAAAAAACTTACAACTGATGACTGTGATATCAACATTGTTTATGATGATAACGGAAAGCGTCTGAAAAAAACAGTAAACAAAAAGGATGGTTCAAAACTCTCAAAAATATATCTTTATGAGGGCACAAGACTTACTGAGGAAATTGCCGACGGAAAAAATAAAAAATATATCTACGGCACATCAGGTATAAACGCAGTATTGCAGGACGGTAAAAAAATATCAGTCATTACCGACAGATTGGGATATACACGAGTTGTAGCGGAAAGTAAAAAAATAATACAGGCATACCATTATAAGCCTTTCGGCGAGGTGCTTAAAATAATTGAGGAGTCTAAGCTTGTGAATATGCTTTTCGGTGGGTTTGAGCTTGACAGTGAAACTGACCTTTACTATGCTAAGGCGAGACTTTATGATCCGAAACTTTTGCGTTTCCTTTCAACTGATCCACAGGGCGAATTTTCTTCTCCTTATACATTTTGCGGAAACGATCCGTTTTCAATTATAGATGAAAACGGTGAAGCTTCATGGGTAGGTGCTCTTATTGGTGCAGTTGTTGGAATTGTTCTGACGATAGGTCTAACTCTCATAACAGCTGGAGTTGGAGTCGCTGTGCTTCCGGTTGCTGCATCCGGAGTTGTTGCGGGTGAAGCTGCCGCTGTTACAACCGAAGCTACTCTTACTGCTGGACAAATTGCTGCTCATATCTTTTACAATATGGCAGCTGCATCTTTAGTTGCAGCTGCAAGTGGTTTTGCATCTGAAGGTGTAAGATGTCTTGTTGATGGAGAATCTTTCACTGCCGAATCTGCATATGGAATACTCCTTAGTTCAGCCGTAACAGGACTTGTTTTCGGTGGGTTTGCAAAGGGACTTGACTTACTTATTGAAAAAGCATCGAAAGCTGCTATATGCGTAACCAGAGGCATTGCACTTACGCTTGTAAATGCAGGTGCACAGGCAAGTGTCAGTCCAGTAGCTGATATAATCAATGGCGAATCTCCAAGTGGTTTAAACGCTGCTATAAGTGCAGGTTTTGGTGCTGTTTCAGGATTTGTAACAGGAATTGCTTGTGGATTTTCCACGTTATTGGGTGAGAGTGATGCTGAATCTACGACCAATGTAAGAGCGCGAATGAATAATTATTTTTCAAACAAAATAAATGAAGGTGAAGATAGCATCAAGCGTGATGCCATTGAAACTTTTATCTGGGCAGCATGTGATCCGGCTGTTTATTATTCTGCACTCGCTTCCTCTGATTCTTCATCGGCTGTTGACGTGTATGACAACTATTCATTAGGTTCAAGACAGCTATACCGCTCAGAAAAAGGTACAAGTACAGTTGACATAAGTAACAAAAATCTTGTGCTTGCTTATTCATGTTTTAACAGCAGAAACAGCGGAAACCTTAAAGCACCAAGATTTTTCTCCTCAAGAGGTTTTGGTCAGAAAATGGTATAATTACATTTGTTTGCATAATATGCGGATATTTTATTGGCTGATAATGTGAACGGTTTATAATCAAAAAATGAAGCTGATACGTGAGATTACCGTATCAGCTTCGTTCTAGCCTATTATAAGAATATTTCCGAAGAAATAAAACGTTTCTGTGACAGCCGTATCGACATCTTTCTCAAGGAAACTGCACGTGAATTTAATCTCAAATAAAAAATACCTGATATGATTTTTAGCTTCTAAATCCCAAAGCTCAATGTGCCATTCAAACATGGAGCTGAATTTACAAAGCTAGAAGAAGTTACATATATTTTAATGATACGATTGTTTTGATAAAGTCAGAAAAATAGTCGTTTGCCGCATATCATCTTTTTAGCCTTGAAATTACAACGTAATATAGGCGCTTTCGAGTAATCAAGAGTGTCTATTTTTTATGCCAAAATGAGTAAAAATACATTAATCGTACATCAACGCGGTTTAGTTTTGCTCTATATATCGCTGGAAATCACAGAGTGTTTTTTAGTGCTTTTGAAGTATATTGTGGAATGTGTTAACCGATGTTAACACAGCCTTTATAAATCACAAGTGCTGCTAACAAGTCGAGAAAGTATATCAGACAAACTGAATAGTTCTGTTTTCTTGATTATTCATAGGAATTGTGGTATAATAATAATAGTAAATTCAGTTGTATAGGAGGATCGATATGGAACAGGAACACGACTGGCAATATGACTTAGATGAATACATACGTCAGGGCGAGCCTGACCGTTCAGAGAAAAGTGATGCGTGGCAGACTGCGATAGGCCTGCAGGACTTTGACGGCCTCCAGACCTCAGAATATCTGCTGGAAACAGCCAAGGAAAGATTGATATATCCACCGCACAAAAACGAATATACAGTTACTATGAGAAGCGAACCGTACGTATGACTGTTGAACAGGATACGATGGAAGCAGATATCGTAGCAGCTCATATAGCCGAACTTCTAGCTGAGAAGACCTTCCAATTATCCCCTGCAGAGTTGCAGTACATACACCGTCGACTGTTAACAGGCGTATTCAAGACGGTTGGTCAGTACAGGACCTATAACATCTCTCAGAAAGAATGGGTGCTTAATGGTAAAACTGTGTTCTATGCAGCGTTTGACAGCATCCGTGATACCCTCGACTATGACTTCGGTCAGGAGAAAGCGTTCTCCTATGCGGAACTTGATGTAGCTCAGTCGATAAAGCATATTGCAAAGTTCATATCCGGTATCTGGCAGATCCATCCGTTCTGCGAAGGAAATACCCGTATCACAGCAGTTTTCATGATAAAGTACCTGCAAACCTTTGGATTCAATGTTAGCAATCAGGTATTTGCAGATAATTCATGGTATTTTCGTAATGCTCTTGTAAGAGCAAACTACAACAATTTTCAGAACGATATTTATACAACAACGGAGTTCTTAGAGAAGTTCATCGAAAACCTGCTTTCTGGTACGAATCATGAGCTTAAAAACCGATATATGCATGTCAGATATACTGAGTCATCCCAAAGTGCCAAATCAAACGGTTCAAAGTGCCAAAATTGCACTTTGGAGGAATTGGCACTTCTACGTGAAATTGCAAATAACCCCGTTGTTACTCAGAAAGAACTCGCTCTTTCTATGGGAGTATCTGAAAGAACTATCAAGCGTAGGACCATTGAATTGCAAGAGAAGGACTTCCTGCGCCGTAAAAACGGCAGGAGAAACGGGCAATGGGAAGTGCTTATTTAGTTATAAAAATAAGTAGACTAAATTAAAGTAGTACCAAGATATTTGACATAGTATCTTGTACACTGTCATATGATCACATATGGAAAACACTGCTAAAAATAAAGTATATTTTCATCTTCCTGGTCTGTTTGAATTCTATGACCTCTACAGTGCGTCTCTGCCACTGTACCGTGAGCACCGAGAATATTTCTACGACTGGTGCGAAATAACATCTGTTTATGGTGCTCCGGCCGACTGTATCTGGGGCGGCGGACGAGCAGGCTTCGGAAAATGTGAAGCTGAAGATGTACTCGCACTTATGAATGAATACGTTATTTCTTCTAGGCTCACTTTTAGCAATTCGCTTTTAAAGCCTGAACATCTCACAGACAGGAAATGTAATGCCCTGTGTGAACTTTTCGCTGGAAGACAAGGTGTACAGAATGGTGTGATAATCCACTCGGATCTTCTGCTTGAACATATAAAAAATAATTATCCTGATCTTTATTTCGTTTCCTAGACTACAAAGGTTCAGACTAATTTCGATCATTTTTTAAATGAAACAGAGCGGAGCGATTTTAAATATGTTATTCCTGATTTCAGACTGAATAAGCTGTACGATAAACTTGATACACTATCACAGGTCCAAAAAGATAAAGTCGAATTTCTGTGTAATGAATGTTGCTCGTTTTACTGTAAAGACAGAAAAGCGTGCTACGAAAATGTTAGCTGGAAAAAACTCGGTGTGAACTGTTCAGATCATATCTGTACGGCACCTGATGCTAAAGACGGATACCGTTTTTCAAAGGCAATGAAAAATCCCGGATTCATCA
>JAAYBK010000102.1 GCA_012718885.1 Ruminococcus sp.
ACTATTATTCCGGAACTCTATCCGAAAACAGGAGGGAAATATGCTAACTTACGAAGCAGCTAAAGAAATACTGGAAAAATTCGGACAGGAACATCTTCTGAAATATTACGATGAGATCAGTGATGAGGAAAAGGCTGAGCTTCTTGCTCAGATTGAGCTTATAGATTTTTCGGTTCTTGAGAATCTCAGGGAAGAAAATTGTTTTACAGCAGCCAGAGGCAAATTTGAGCCGCTTGGCGCAGTAACAATAAAAGATATAGAAAAAAACAGCGATAAATACAGTGAATCAGGCATTGATGCTATAAAAAACGGCAAGGTCGCTGCCGTTCTTCTTGCCGGAGGACAGGGCACAAGACTTGGCTTTGATAAGCCCAAGGGAATGTTCAATGTTGGTGTCAGCAGAGAGCTGTTCATCTTTCAGTGCCTTATAAATAACCTCCTGGATGTGGTCGATAAAGCCGGCGCATGGGTTCCGCTTTATATAATGACCAGCGAAAAGAACAACAGGGATACTATCGATTTTCTTGAAGAGAAGAATTACTTCGGATATAACAAGGATTATGTGAAGTTCTTCGTGCAGGACATGGCTCCGTCCGTTGACTACAACGGAAAGATATACATGGAGAGCAGATCACGCATATCCATATCCCCCAACGGCAACGGCGGTTGGTTCTCTTCACTTGTCAGAGCAGGTCTGCTGGATGAGATAAAGGACAACGGCATCGAATGGATAAACGTTTTTGCCGTTGATAACGTTCTTCAGCGCATTGCAGATCCTCTTTATGTGGGAGCAGTCATCAGCTCAGGGCTTCAGTCCGGCAGCAAGGTCGTAAGCAAGGCAGGTCCCGATGAGAGGGTAGGCGTGCTTTGTCTCGAGGACGGAGCGCCTTCAATAGTTGAGTATTATGAAATGACCGAAGAGATGAGGACACTTATCGATGATAAGGGCGAGCTCGCATACAAATACGGAGTGATCCTTAATTATCTGTTCAGCGTGGACAAGCTTGAGACTATCCTGAATGACAAGCTTCCGGTCCATGTGGTCGAGAAGAAGATCCCGTATATGGACGAGAACGGAAATTATATCAAGCCTGAAAAGCCTAACGGACATAAATTTGAGACACTTGTTCTTGATATGGTTCATATGCAGGACAGTTGCCTTGCATATGAGGTAGATCGCAGAAAGGAATTTGCTCCGATAAAGAATGCTTCCGGAGTTGATTCTGTAGATTCTGCAAGAGAGCTCCTGAAGGAAAATGGAATACAATTATAAACATGAAAAAATGGACGCTTTTATGCGTCCGTTTTTGTGAGGAGACATTATGAAGCGATTGCTGGTGTATTTGAAAAACTACAAAAAAGAGCTTATTTTCGGACCCTTTTTCAAGCTGCTCGAAGCGATATTTGAGCTTATAGTGCCAATGGTAATGGCGAAGATAATAGATAAAGGTATCGGAAATAATGACAGCGGATACATTTTCCGCATGAGCATTCTTATCGTAATGCTTGGTATATGCGGACTGTGTTTTGCACTCACCTGCCAGTATCTTGCAGCGAAATGTGCTTACGGCTTCGGAACGGAGCTGAGAGGCGCTTTGTACAGGCACATAAACAAGCTTTCGTACAGTGATATAGATAAGATCGGCACATCTTCGCTGGTGAACCGTCTAACCAATGATACGAACATAGTGCAGAACGGCGTAAATATGTTCATCAGGCTTGCGGTGAGAGCTCCGTTTCTGGTAATAGGAGCGGCAGCGATGGCTGTAATGATAGATGTTAAGCTGTCGCTGATATTCTTTGTAGTTGCTCCGCTTATATCAGTCATAATATTTCTGATAATGCGTAAGACAGTGCCTATGTACAAGAAGACACAGAAAAAGCTGGACAGAGCATCGATGCTCACCCGTGAAAATCTTGAAGGCACAAGAGTTATAAGAGCGTTTTCAAGACAGCAGGAGGAGATCGATGAGTTCGGTGAAGCTGTGAACGAGATATCCGAGTGTTCGATTGCAGTAGGAAAGATATCTGCCATTCTCAATCCGGCAGCGTTTATGATAATGAATCTTGGCATAGTGGCAATAATATGGTTCGGAGGAGTAAGGATCGATTCCGGACGCCTAACACAGGGCGAGCTGACGGCGTTTACAAATTATATGACACAGATTTTGCTCGCATTGGTGGTGCTTGCGAATCTCATAGTCATATTTACAAAGGCTTTTGCCTCTGCAAACCGTGTCAGCGAGGTATTCGAGCTGTCACCGGAGGTCTATGGTAGCAGTATACCTGAATGGGAAAGCTCAGGAAATATCATCGAATTCCGCAACGTCTCCTTTGCATATGAAACTGCCGGAGATCATTCCGTAAAGGAAGTTTCATTCACATTGAAGAAGGGTGAAATGCTTGGCATAATCGGAGGTACCGGCAGCGGTAAATCAACTGTCGCAGCACTTATCCCATGTTTTTACAGGGCAACTGACGGCCGGGTATCAGTGAACGGAGTTGATGTCAACGACTGGGATCAAGATGAGCTTCGTCGCCGAATAGGCTATGTTCCGCAGAAGGCAGTTCTGTTTTCCGGAACGGTGCGTGATAATATGAAGTGGAGAAAAGAAGAAGTGACTGACGATGATATCATTACTGCCCTGAAGGTCGCACAAGCCTGGGATTTTGTTTCGGCAAAGCCGGATGTGCTTGATACTTTTGTATCTCAGGGAGGAAAGAACTTCTCCGGCGGTCAGAAGCAGCGCTTGTCCATAGCCCGGGCACTTGTAGGAAAACCGGATGTACTGATACTTGACGATTCAACCAGTGCTCTTGACTATGCCACCGATCTTGCGCTGCGTAAGGCACTCAGATCGGAGCTTTCCGATACCACAGTGATAATGATATCGCAGCGGACGACTTCTCTCAAGGATGCAGACAAGATAATCGTAATGGATGACGGAGAGGCTGTAGGTATCGGAACTCATGCCGAGCTGCTTGAAAAATGCAGTGTTTACCATGAGATATATGTGTCGCAGATGAATGAAAAGGGAGGGGACATGCAATGAAGAATACCCTCAGGAGAGTTTTCTCCTATGCAAAGCCATATATCGGCTATTTTGTGCTGACAGTCCTGTTTGCGGCAATGGGAGTATCACTTTCTCTTGCTGTCCCAGTATTCATAGGTGAAGCGGTGGACTGCTGCATCTGTAGAGGAAATGTAGATTTTGATAAGCTGAAGAAGATCACAGCAGCTCTTGCACTGATAGTATTATCCAGCACATTGTTCCAGTGGCTGATGAGTCTCTGCACGAACAAGCTTGCGTTTCTAACAGTCCGAGATCTGCGGGCAGATATTTTCAATAAGCTTGAACGAGTTCCACTCAGGTATATCGACAGACATTCAAAGGGAGAGCTTACCAGCCGTGTGATAAACGACATAGAGATAGTCTCCGACGGACTTTTGCAGGGCTTTACTCAGTTTTTCAGCGGAGTTATCACAATTCTCGGAACTCTTATATTTATGATGACTATAAATGTCAAGATCGCACTCGTTGTTGTATTCATGACGCCGCTCTCATTTATAGCTGCTTCCAGGATCACAAAGGCAACTCACAGTTCATATATGCAGCAGTCAAAGCTTCGTGGAGATATGGTGTCGCTGGCAGAGGAAATGGCTGGTAATCAGAAGCTGGTCAAGGCCTTTGTATATGACGAAAGGGCAATAGAGCGCTTTGACAGGATAAACAATGAATACGGAAGAGTAGGAGCAAAGGCCACCTTTTTCAGCTCCATGACAAATCCGACGACAAGATTTGTGAACGGTCTTATTTATGCGGCGGTGGGACTTCTTGGCGCACTGGGAGCGATAGGCTATACTTCATTTGTGGGTGCAATGTCTGTAGGAAAGCTCTCCAGCTTCCTTGCATATGCCAACCAGTACACTAAGCCATTCAATGAGATATCAGGTGTGTTTGCTGAGCTGCAGAACGCTGTAGCGTCTGCACAGAGAGT
>JAAYBK010000103.1 GCA_012718885.1 Ruminococcus sp.
CACGCAGCGATATCACTGCTCCGGATTTAGCCCGGGCAGCAGTAGATGTAACATCCTTGAAATTGCTGAACGGAGGTGTGCCGAACTGCACTGAAAGCTCAAGCGCCTGGGAGGTCTTGAGGCACTCATAGCGCACTCTTTCCAGGTCGGTATCCGGCCTTACAGCCAGCGCCATGCGCCTTGTCTCCTCGTTTGAGGTGTGCTCGGCAAGCATATCAAGGATCTTGTCAAGTTCAAGTGTTTTCAAATATTTATCCATAATTCTTTCCTGTGGGCCATGCCCTTTATCATATCAGGGATCTGTAGAAATCCAGCGTCCGGAAGCTGCGTTCAAGGTGGGCGGTGAGGTAGTTTTCCGCCGTATAGGCCAGCTTCTGCAAGGTCTCTTCAGACACTCTGAAATTGTAGAGCCTGTCGTAGCCTGTCAGGACGATATGCCGGACAGCCCTGAGGACAGGCAGTTTCATTTTGATATAGTTCCCTTCCCCGTCGTCGGAGAAGCAGTCTGAACAGCGGAAGCTGCCGTCGCTGACGGAGAAGAAAAGCTCCTCTGGCTCGAAAGTCCCGCAAGTCTTGCAGGCCAGTATATCCGGCATAAATCCGGTATCAGCCATGAGCCTGAGCTCGAAAATTGACTTCAGCAGCAGCTCCTCACGCTTTCCGTTTTCGAGATAATGCATGGTGTTCAGCATGAGCCGCATAATGTCGTCGTTCTGACGTTCCGGCTTTATACAGAACCGCACTACCTCGGCGAAATACGATGCGAGAGATACCTTTGTCAGCGAATCACGCAGGCCGTAAAAAATATGTATCGGCTCTGCACTGTTGAGGTAAAGGCGCTCGCCCCTCTTGTCAATGCAGAACCGTGAATAGGCAAAAAGCTGAGTGGAGCTGCCGGATTTTCCGGTCATTTTTCTTGCACCCTTGACGCAGAGCTCAAGAACTCCCCTCGTTTTTGTGAGAATATCAATGAATTTATCCTGTTCGCCGACAGTGCGCTCTTTAAGAACGATTCCCTCTTCCGTTATCATTTTTCTTATCCCTGAGAGCCGAATACCGGAGGTAGTCCTCTACACAGCCGGTGACGGCGAAAATGTTCCATAGTGTATCTTCGTTCATATCAGACCTCCGCAATATAATACTAATACAAATAATATACGCCGAAGGCGGCAGAAAATGGGAGTCCAGAGGGTTGTTAATCCTCTGGCAGGAGGGTGTGTGAGGGAGGGCAGAGCCCTTCCTGAAAAGCAGTCCGGACAGCAAGGCGCTTCCGGACGGACGCCCTTCATTTCTTGCCTCGGCTTGACCGACAAAAGCGGCTGCCGCACTTCAACTAAAAGTATTATAAGCAGAGAACACAGATTAATTTCTGGTAATTATTTCTCGGAAAGTCCGAAGCTGCGGATAAGTCCCTCACGGTTCCGCCAGTCCTCCTTGACCTTCACCCAGCACTTCAGATTCACCTTGATCTGGAAGAAATCCTCCAGCTCGATACGTGCCGCAGTAGAGGCCTTTTTGAGCATAGCTCCGCCCTTGCCGATAACTATTCCCTTATGAGATTCCTTCTCGCAGTAGATGACAGCGGATATGTCGAGGATATCCTTGTCCTCACGCTCGCTCATCTCTTCAACACCCACTGCGATACCGTGGGGAACTTCATCGTTCAGAAGCATGAGCAGCTTCTCTCTTATCATTTCAGCGGCCAGCACCTTCTCCGGCTGATCGGTTATCATATCCTCCGGGAAGTAGTGTACAGACTCCTCCGAGAGCTTGATTATCTCGTCTATAACGATGTCGATACCGTTGTTCTCGGTAACGCTTACAGGTATCACAGCCTCAAAGCTCACCTTTGAGGTAAGGTCTGCGATCGCCGGAGCAAGATCGTCCATATTCTTCAGTAGATCTATCTTATTCAGCACCAGTATCACCGGCATTTTCGACTGGTTCATGGACTTCAGCAGGTCAAGCTCCTGGGGAGTGATCTTCTTTGTGCAGTCCATCATGAATACAACAGCGTCGATATCGCTGACCGACTCCTTCACAGTGTTCAGCATATGCTCGCTGAGCTTGTTCACCGGCTTATGCAGACCGGGAGTGTCAAAGAAAACCAGCTGCACATCGTCGATATTACGGATACCGGTTATACGTGTGCGGGTAGTCTGGGGCTTATTGCTGACAGAAGCTATCTTCTCACCGACTATAGCATTCAGCAGCGAGGATTTTCCGGCGTTGGTCCTGCCGGCAATGGTGACAAAAGCAGTTCTCGGCATCAGTTATTATCCTCATTTACTATAAATGTAGCATCTCTGGATATGCCCAGCTTCTCGAGGACGGACTCCTCCTTCTCACGCATAATGCGCTGGTCGAGGAGACTTGTCTCGTGGTCGTAGCCAAGAAGGTGGAGCATTGAGTGTACTGTAAGGAAGCCCACCTCACGCTCAAGTGAATGTCCGTAATTCTGAGCCTGCTTAACTGCTGTCTCAAGAGAGATGACCACATCTCCCAGCATAACAGCGCCTGTATCCGGATTCAGCTCAACTGAACCGTCATCACTGGTCAGCGGGAATGAGAGAACATCTGTAACGCTGTCCTTATTTCTGTAGATCTTGTTAAGGTTCTTTATCTCGCTGTTGCTTACGAATGAAACGCTTACCTCAGCGTCCTTGCCGAAATTCTCTGTAGCGAGGACAGCCTGGCAGCATCTTCTGATGAGGAGCCTGATTCCCACCGGCACCTTCACCTCTGTC
>JAAYBK010000104.1 GCA_012718885.1 Ruminococcus sp.
AAGTTTTAGGAAGGGAGTTTGAGGGTGACTCCCCGCAGTGCGGGGAGATGTCACGCAGTGACAGAGGGGACCGCCTCCGTCAGAGGAACCCTTTTTCAAAAGGGTTTCCCTCAATATCTAACGTATACTGTTATATGAGTATCACACATATGCCGTCCACTTTTTTTATTACATCTATTTACAAGAGCAAAAAAATATGGTACAATAAACTCTGTAGACACATTACGTGAACAAGGAGGCAGATCATGTCCGAATTTATCAGCGAAGAGCAGCACCATGCAGAAGTTGCTGCGCTGAACCATGAGATATACAGACTTACAAAACATATAAATGAAACTGAACGGGAAAGGGCGGAGGCTGATACTCCGAATCCCTTTGATCCTTTCGATAATCCTACAGAGTACCATGAGTACCGTGATGATTATACAGAGATCCTGCCGCCGATACAGACTCCGGCTTATAAGGTATCCCTTGAACCGGGATATGATGAGCGGCGGAGACTAAAACGCTTCTATGCTATCGGAGGCTGGTGTGCGGTATTGCAGTTCGTGGCTTCAACTGCCGCAGGCTTCTTCATCGCAAGAGGTATCATAGCTATACTCAAGGATATGAATCCGGGGGCGGACGGCGAGTCTATGTACACCTTCATAAAGGGTTCGTCCATACTTGTTGGAATGAATATGCTGATATACATATTCGCCAATGTGGTCTTTGCTTTCATAGGCATGAAGCTGGCGGATATAAAGCCGTCTTCACTTATAAAGACAAGGAATTACGATGTGGGAAAGGCTGTGCAGTATTGTGCGGCGGCAATGTTTATCTGGGTGATATCGGCATTTGTATCCCTTGGAGTCAATAACGTATTTGAAAAGTACGGCTATTCCACAAATGTTCTTGAAACGGAGGGCGTGGCGGTCACTAAACTGGGATTTGCGATATCTGCGGTATATACCTGCATTATCGCTCCGGTCACAGAGGAGCTGTTCTTCCGTGGAATGCTGCTGAGGACATTCTCAAAGGCGAATCAGAGATTTGCGGTCTTTGCTACGGCAGTCTTTTTCGGACTGGCTCACGGTAATCTGCCGCAGTTCACACTGGCATTCCTGCTTGGAATATTCCTGGCACATATAACCCTGAAGCATGGCTCGATAATTCCGTCAATAGTAGTCCATGTATTTGTGAATACTGTTGTTACCATAATGGGAGAGCTTGATCTTTCCGATTCACAGATGATAGCCTTTAATCTTGGACTTGAAGCATTTGCAGCCTTCGGTGCGCTTATGCTGCTTATATTCAGAAGTAAGGATAAGCTTCCGGCAACTACTCCGGCACAGAGCAAGAGAGGCTTCGTTATCGCAAGATGCTCGGTAGGAGTTATAGTTGCATTCACTATACAGGCGGCCTATACACTGTACCTTCTGTTTACAAATATCCAGAGTTGATGAAACGGACAGCTTTAGTTAGCTTCCCTTACGGAAAAAGTGGGTTACCGAGCCTGAAATTATAGGCTCGGTAATTTTATGCCACTATTTCGGCAAATGGGGGGGCACTTTAGCTGTCCGTTTCGTATATAGAAAATTTTTGTTTTTGTTGTGACACTTAGGAGCAATACTACGAATGTGTAATGTGAAAGCGAACCATGGTAAGCTTTATATAAAGGAGGAAACAAAATGACAGGCAGCGAGTACGGCTCTCTGGTAAGAAAAAATCCGTCATCAGCTCACAGAGCCTTGTTTGATGAGTATTTCAATTACGTCCGGACTATTGTATATAATCATCTCCGCAGCTGTGGAAGCGTGGAAGATGTTGAGGAATGTATAAGCGATATTTTTGCATCAGTTTATTTCGGCTTTTCGGAGAGAGAATCGTCCGAAGAACTCAAAGGATATATAGGAACTATCGCCAAGCGTATGAGTATCGACCGCTACCGCAGCCTCAGCGTGAAAGCGGGAAAGACGGTGTCTATCGATAATGAGGATTATCTGACGCTTAAGGCTGCCGATGATGTTGTGGCCGGAAGTGAGAGGGCAGAGCTTCAGCATATCGTCATAGATGCTGTAAAGTCGCTGGGCGAACCGGATTCCACTATACTTATGCAGAAATACTACTACAACAAAAACTCAAAAGAGATAGGAAAGCTGCTTGATATGAAGCCCGCAACAGTGCGTATGCGAAGCAAGAGAGCTGTCGAGAAGCTTAGAGACATATTATCTAAAACGGGGATCGCATCATAAGGAGGTGCTTTTATGGAAGATAATGAGAAAATTTTTGATGTGCTTGAACACGCAGATGACAGCGTAATCAATGATATCGCTTCCTTTTCAAAAGACAGTGAAAGAATGAAGCAGAAGGTCTTTGCATCCAGCGAAAAGAAATATAACAGCATGGAAAAGGACTTTGACAAAACCAGCGGAGCAACTGTAAGAGGCGTAGAAGAGTATCACAGGCCTGTATGGTACAGGACCGTATGTGCTGCCGCAGCCTTTGCATTGGTTGCAGGAGGAGTTGGCGTATTCGGGCTTATGAGGAAAAACACAGGCTCCGGCAGCTCTATCGTGCCGGCAGCAGAGGTGACTGAGCCGGAGGAGGTTGAGACTGTTGAAGCTCCGACTGAGGAAAACAGTGCAGCCGATGAGCAGGCCTCCCTTTCGGATGAAGAGATGAAGGCTCTGTTTGACGAGTACCTTCCTGTTTACCTTGAGGCAGAGTGGTTCAATGCCGCAGACCGTATCGACGAGAACAGTGAGAAGATCTCATTCAGCGTTTTCTACACTGAAAAGAAGAACTGGCTCGCTGACGATGAGGATCTTCCGGAGGATATTACTGAGATAGACGGTATTGTTTATTGCCCTCAGTATTTCTATAAGCTGGATGATCCGAGATTCTCTACACTGGATGATATCAGGAATTACTATGGCCGGTATCTTGCTGATCCGGACACTATACTCGCATTGGGCGGTGATTTCAGTCAGTATCAGCCGGGAGATGTGGTCGTTACAGACGGATATGCTCCGGAGATAATAACCTATAACGGAGACATATATGTTCAGAGATCCCTCAAAACATCGATGACTCCTGATGACTGGGCAGATAACATAATTTCTGAAAAGTCTCTGTATGTAAAAGAAAACAGTTTCACATGGGAAAAGATCGTTAAGATCAATACTGATTACTGGGGCGAAACTGCATCGGCGGTACACATGACCTTTATTAAAGATGAAGCCGGAAACTGGAAGGTCGATAGCGGCACAATGTGCGAAGAAAGATATTCTCCTGAAAAGGATTATAACAGCCTGAAAAATCTGATGATAGATTCAGATTATCTGCCGCAGGATTGCCCGATGAATGTTAATATGATACTTCAGAAGGCAGATGAATATGTAACAGATAACTATGGCGCAGATGTAGTTAAGAACTGCGGCGGCTGGGAATATGTATCTGTTCTTCCGGATTATTACCATGTTACAGATGACTTTGTAAATAACGGAAACTGGATCAGAGCAAGCTATAATACTCCCGATGATGCTCTTCTTGGTCCGGTAGGAGTATATCTGGACGAAAACGGAACTGTATTCGGACTTGACTACAGAGAGTGATATCGCTTGCATACCTCAGGACACTGAAAATGTATAATAATAAGCCTGTTCCTTGATCGGAACAGGCTTATTTGATTATTATGTACCGGCAGGGTGCTTTTTATGCTTTTGCCGGTTCGAGGGAGGCAATTATCTTCAGGA
>JAAYBK010000006.1 GCA_012718885.1 Ruminococcus sp.
AAACTTTTCTTCATTGTCTTTTTTTACAAAGCAGCCGAATTTTTTTCTATCACTGAAATGCGTCAGAACAGCAGAAAACGCTAAAATAATGTTAGTTTTTTCTAACCTAACATATGAAAAAAAAGCTGTATCCTCAGCAATATTTCTTGAATATTCTTCTGCTTTTAGAGATGTACCAAAGTGGGGGAAAGTAACAAATTCAGAAAAGTCAATACCATACAAATTATTACTCATTTGATCACAACTTTCCTATTTATTTTTGATCTTCAGGCTTTTTACCAATTATAGCAACAGCGTTGCCTTTCAATTTCTTATTCTCATACATATTCTGAAGACACATAGGAATATCTTCAAAATCATAAACATCGACCTTAGGCAGCGGATATCCGTCACGCTTTATTATATTCACATAACTTTCTACATCACTGCTAAAGCCTGCATGAGAGCCCTGAAGTCTTCTTATGCCAAGCCATAGATATCTGAGGTCAAGGCTTCCAAGGTATCCGGTCGTTGCTCCGCATAAGACTACCATTCCTTTTTTTGCACAAAGGAAGATTGATGTCGGAAGAGTATCTCTTCCCGGATGCTCAAGAACGATCTTAGGATCTTCTTTTTTACCGGCAATCCTATATATGTCTTTCCTGATCTTCAGATTATTTTTAAGCCATTTTTTATAGGCGTTTTCGTCATTGAAAAGCTCATCGCTGAGCATTCCCCAGTGGTCATATTCACTGCGGTTTATGTATCCGTATGCACCAAGTTCCTTGCACCATTCTCCTCGTTTATCAGATGATACAACAGCTATCGGTATTCCTCCCATTTCTTTTATAAGAGGTATGGCACTGCTTCCAAGACCGCCGGCACCGCCCCACACAAGTACAATATCGCCTTCCTTGAGCTCATTTCCCTTCCAATGAGTCAGCATATTATATACAGTACCGCCAGTAGCTGAACAGCCGGCTGCCGCCTCCCAGGAAAGCTCCTTCGGCTTATGAATGCACTGAACCTCCAATACCTTTGAATACTGGGCAAATGCACCGAAATTTCCCTCGTATCCCCATATGCGGAATGAAGGACTTAACCTTGGGTCGCCGGTCTCCTTTACGACCTCGCAGTTCTTATCATACTGTATACCAATGCATATTACTTCATCTCCGACTTCAAAATCAGTCACATTCTTACCGACCTTGCAAACTATTCCGCTTGATTCGCAGCCGCAGATAAGAAAATCCTGCTTCTTTTCATATTTTTGGTGTGTCTTTACAGCATTTTTAGGTTTTCCAAGAGCAGCCCATACTCCATTATAGTTGATACCGCAGGCGACATTGTAGATCAATAACTCATTATCACCTATTTCCGGAACATCAACTAATTCTTTGTGATATGCTTTGATTGGTTCTCCTAAAGTTTCACTTCTCAGAGTCCATGCATACATCTTTTCCGGAATCTCATCAAGAGCTGTTCTGCTTCTGATAGCATAGTTAGTTTCTTTTGTGTGTTCCAATTTTTTCACCCTTTCTCAGATCTTTTGGCCACATAAGTTAGCACGTGCAAACTCCTGCAGCAAAAAATAAACTGATCCAGCAAGTATTAATAGAATGCTAAATCAATTCTCACCAAGGAAAAATTATATCATACGTATTTATAAATGTCAAATTGTTAGTCTGTGGTAACGAGACTGTTATAAATTCAATAGACAGATAAAACTAAGGATTTTTTGATTTCTTATCAGTATGCATCATTTCACATAATAATGCTTTCCAATAATGGATGCACTATAAAACAACTGTGTTCAGCAGTCCCACAGAAAGGCGAATGAACAGTTGCAAAGTCAAACGGAAAAGAATTCCTCCCGATATAACTCAATAGTTTTCAATATATATGCACTTATCCGGCAATCTTAAACACTTTATCTTAACTGCCAATGCGACCGGAACACTTCCTTTCAGATTCTATAAATACTATAAAAGATCCCGATGCTTGATACATCGGGATTTGTTGTTCTATTAAGTTTGATTTTGGCTTTTCTGCGTTAAGAATGGCTTGTATCAGAAAGGTTTTCCCCGAGTATCTGGCATATACTGCCATATGGGTATCGCATTTATGTGCTCTGCATTTTTTATTATTACCAGCCCTGCTCAATGAGCCAGCTATTCAGTTCCTTTTCTCTGTCACGGAGAGACATTTTCTTTGCGTCATAGTGTCCCATTTCTTTTTCGCCGACTATTCCTCCGTCCACGAGATAAAGGATCCTGCTGCACTTTGCCGCCACTTTCGGATCATGTGTAACACACATAAGCGTTGTACCGTCACGGTTCAGCGAAAGCAACTCATCCATTACTTCATCTGAGCTTGAACCGTTCAGTGCTCCAGTAGGCTCGTCTGCAAATATCATTTTCGGTGAATTTATCATGCTGCGGCAGATGCAGGCTCTCTGAAGCTGTCCGCCGGATACCTCGTTTATGTCGTTTCCGCATACATCATCGATTCCAAGCCGTTTCATCAGAGCCTTTCCCCTCTCCTCCGTCTTTCTGCGGCTCTCATGGTTTTTCTTTGACCTTACTGCCGGAAGAATGATGTTGTCGAGGACAGACAGGTTCTTCATCATGTACATCTGCTGGAATATAAATCCCATTTCATCAAGTCTCAGCCTTGCAAGCTCTTTATCGCCAAGTTTTGAGGTATCCTTGCCACCGAACGTCACCTCTCCGGCAGTTGCTCTGTCCATACCTGACACACAGTAGAGAAGTGTGCTTTTGCCTGAGCCGGAAGGTCCCATTACTGCTACCATTTCACCTTCATAGACAGTGAGGTCAATGTTTTTCAGTACATCATTCTTGTGCTTATTTACTGTATATGCCTTGCAGAGACCTTTTGCCTGTAAAACTGTATTCATTTGAATATCCTCCTTATTCTATGCTTGCCGTATCAGAAGCCTTAATCGTCTTCATGTAAAGTGCAGTAAAGAACGAGCCGATCACTGCCACACCTATGAGGATAGCAGGACATACCGCAAATACCTCAACAGGCACAAATGCACATTTCAAACCTGAAACGTCACCTATCATCGAGCAGATCCAGTTCATTATCAGATTGCTCACCGGCATCATTAATATCGTTGAAACAATGCAGGCAAGAACTGAAACTATTGCAAACCTCATTGTATGCTGTGCGATTATATTGCCGTTGGACATACCAACTGCCT
>JAAYBK010000105.1 GCA_012718885.1 Ruminococcus sp.
GAAGATAACAAAGTCGCTGAAATTCGGCTTTGACGCATTTATCGGTTCCTTCTTCGAGGACTATACTACTCTTTCCGATGTTACCGGCGAGGACGCTGTTACAGTATGGGTATCCTTAGGCCGTGACCAGGCGCAGGTAGTCAAGGAGATGACGGAGAACCAGTTCATCCCTGAATATGGCATCCCCATTTCGGTAAACCTTGTGGTGGGAGGAGTCATGGAGGCTACTCTGGCGGGAAAAGGCCCTGATGTGGCACTGTTCCTGGGCGGAGAGTTTCCGGTGAATCTTGCTTGCCGTGACCTGTTGGTGGACATGAAACAGTTTGACGATTTCGATGAGGTCAGCCGGCGGTTTCAGGCTAATGCGACCACGCAGTATTCCTACAACGGAGGCTGCTACGGTCTTCCCATAAGTCAGAACTGGCCGATGATGTTCTACCGGACGGATGTGCTGACGGAGTTGGGCTATGATCATCCGCCGGAGACCTGGGATGAACTCAGGGATATGCTGCTGGCGATACAGCGGAATTATATGAACGTTGGACTTGTCCTGCCGCCGACGAATATCTCACCTGCTACCGAAGCGGGGCATACATTCGCTATGCTGCTGCTCCAGAGAGGTATAAACTACTATGATCCCGGCCAGACACGTTCGGATTTTGAATCCATAGAGGCAGTCCAGGCCTTTGAGGAATGGACGGACTTCTATACCAAATACAGCTTTGAGCAGACCTATGATGCTTTCAGCCGGTTCAGGACAGGTGAGTATCCTATAGTCATAGCAAACTACACTTTCTTCAATCAGCTTTCTGTTGCATCACCTGAGATAAAGGGACTCTGGGATTTCTGTCAGGTGCCCGGCACTGTCCGTGAGGACGGAACAGTTTCCCATGCGGCAAATTCCAACGGCGCAGGAGCAGTTATATTCAATAAGGTCAGCAATAAGGAAAATGCATGGAAGTTCGTGAAGTGGTTCACGGATACTGATACACAGGTACAGTTTGCGGCGCAGATAGAAGGCCTTCTGGGACGTATGGGACGCTTTGATACTGCCAATGTTGAGGCACTGGGACAGCTCTCATGGTCTGAGGACGAGCTTGCCCGCCTGCGTGATCAGCAGGAGGAGCTTGTTGAGATACCTGTGATACCGTCATCATATGCGGTGACACGAAACATAATGAACGCTTTCAGAGAGACTGTCAACGAGAATGAAAATCCCCGTGACACCTTGCTCTGGTACAACAAGGACATAAACGAGGAGATCGCAAGAAAGCGGAAAAACCTCGGACTTGACTGATATTTTATGAAAGGAGGAGAAGCTATGGCTCAGGGTAAAACAGAAAAGAAAAGCAGTTCGCTCTGGCGTTCAGTAAAGCAGAACAAGGCCTGCTATGCCATGCTTGCTCCTTTCATGTTATTCTTCATAGTATTCACAGTAGTTCCGGTAGTTATGTCGCTGCCGATGGGCTTCACAGATTTCAATATGGCTCAGCCGCCGAAGTATGTGGGGCTTTCAAACTACACCACCCTTTTCCTTTCGGATAAGGTATTCATACGTTCAATAAGGGTAACGCTCGTGTTCGCACTGTTCACCGGCCCCATAAGCTATATACTCTGCTTCCTGCTGGCGTGGCTCATAAATGAGCTCCACCCGAAGCTTAAAACCATATTCACACTTATTTTCTATGCGCCGTCTATGGCGAATGTATATACAGTATGGCAGCTCATATTCAGCGGCGATATGAACGGCTATCTCAATTCCTTCCTTATAAATCTGGGACTTATAAACTCGCCGGTGCAATGGCTGACAGACGGCAGATATGTCCTCGGAGTGACGATAGTGGTGCAGCTCTGGATATCCCTCGGAGCAGGCTTCCTTGCTCTCAGAGCAGGCTTTCAGAACATAGACCGTACTATGTATGAGGCAGGAGCGATAGAGGGTATCCGCACCCGCTGGCAGGAACTGATATACATCGTTATCCCTTCAATGGGTCCCCAGCTCATGTTCGCAGCGGTAATGCAGATAGTAAGCTCGTTCACCGCAGGAACAGTTGCACAGAATCTTGTGGGATTCCCCAGCACAGACTACAAGGCTCATACCATAATGACTCATGCCTATGACTACGGCTGGGTAAGATATGAAATGGGCTATGCTTCAGCGATATGCATGATACTGTTCGTGGTGATGTACGCCCTGAACAGGCTCATCAGTAAACTGCTGAGCAAATACATGGATTAGGAGGCTTTCTATGGCACAGATAAACACTGCTAAGCTCAAAGCCTCCAACAGACAGGCCGGACGCAAGATAGGCGGCACTGTAGCTATATTCGTGTTCCTTACTATTCTGGGACTGTTCATGGCTATGCCCATATATCTTACTGTCATAATGTCAATAAAGCCGGTGGAGGAGCTGTTCATCTTTCCGCCGAAGCTCTATGCGGTAAGGCCAACCCTTGACAACTTCAGGGATATGTTCGAGGTGCTCCACCAGAACAGGGTACCGTTTTCAAGATACGTCTTCAACAGCGTCTTTGTGACGCTGACCGTAACACTTTGCCAGTGCGTGTTTGCTTCAATGGCGGCATTCGTTCTGGCAAAATGTAAATTCCCGGGCAGCAGGCTGCTCAATCATATCATAGTCATCGCTCTGCTGTATCAGAGCAATGTAATTTACATAATGCAGTACATGGTAATGGCAAAGCTCAGGATGATAGACACCTATATGGCGCTGATACTGCCGTCTATAGCTTCACCTATGGGACTGTTCCTTATGAGGCAGTCCATAAGTCAGGTGCCTGATTCCATGATAGAGGCTGCAAAGGTTGACGGCGCAGGTTATTTCCGCATATGTTGGCAGATAGTGATGCCGAATCAGAAGCCTGCACTTATGACGCTGATAATATTCGCATTCCAGGCTGCATGGAACATCCAGACAGGAGCCCTTGTTTTCCAGGAGCAGTATAAGACACTGCCTACTGTGGTAACACAGGCGGCTTCCTCGGGTATGGCCCGTGCAGGCATAGCAATGGCGGCGGCAGTATTCATGCTCATACCGCCGATAATAGTATTCATGATAGCCCAGAAGCACGTTATCGAGACCATGGCTCATTCCGGAATAAAGGAATGATATTTCAGGAAGGAGAGGCTGACAATTGAATAAACGGCTGAAATTATTGCCGCTGGTGCTATCCGGCCTTCTTCTACTTGCCGGTATGTCTCCGGCAGCAGTATATGCTGACGAACCGTATGACGTTTACAACTATGACCGCTGGGGAGAGGCGATCCCCTCCCAGGCCGGATATACCGCTGAAAGGAGCATTTCCGGAAGAGACCTGGGGGTAGGCCCTATGGAGGAGCCATCCGATCTGTTCTGCGACCATGAGGGCAATTTTTATATCGCTGATACCGGCAACGACCGCATCATCGTTGCTGACAATGCCCTTGAAAGAACAGTCAGGATATATGGCCGCTTTACCATGCCGGACGGCTCGGAGACTTCTCTCAGCAAGCCAACGGGAGTATTCGTATCGGAGGAACGTGACTGGCTCTATATCGCAGACAATCAGAATTCCAGAGTGCTGGTTTCCGACAAGGAAGGGAACGTTATCATGGAGGTGGAGAAGCCTGAATCTGATGTGTACGACCAGCAGAGGACTTTCCTGCCACAGAAGGTAATTGCCGATAAGGCCGGCAATATATACGTGGTCTTGAATAATATCACCACCGGCGCAGCTATGTTCAGCCCTGCCGGAGATTTTACCGGCTTCTACGGAGCGAACCGTGTTGAGCCTACGGCTGAGATCATCACCAATTACATAAAGAATATCTTCCGTTCTGACGAGAAGAAGGCGAGCATGGCGAGAAACGTTCCCTCGGGAATATCAGGCTTTGATATAGACGGCGACTTCATCTTCACCTGCTCACAGTCAACAACGCAGACGACCGATACTGTCAAGAAGCTCAACGCGGCAGGTAAGAACATCTTTGCCGGACTTGAACTGGCCTTCGGTGACTATACCCCCATGTACGATACAGCTCACAACAAGCTTATGAAGCCGGCTATCGTGGATATCGACATATCAGATGACGGCTCTATAAACTGCCTTGACAGGACTACAGGCCGAATCTTCCAGTACGATGAGGAATGCAACCTGATGTTCATTGTTGGCACCAAAGCGAGACAGGTGGGCGGATTTGATACTGCGGCTGCTGTGGAATCCTGCGGTGACAGGCTCTTTGTGCTGGATTCTGCCAAGGACACTATAACGGTATTCACCGAGACCTCCTTCGGCGCAATTGTACATGAGGCTACTGCTCTCTACAATGACGGATATTATGAAGAAGCCCTTGATCCCTGGTATGAGGTTCTCAGAAGAGACGGCAATTACCGCCGTGCATATATAGGAGTTGCCTCTGCACTTATGCGGAAGGGAGACTACAAGGGCGCAATGAAATATGCAAAGCTTGCGGATGCGCCAAAGCTTTATGACAAGGCCTTTGAGGCTTACAGGCGGGAGTTCCTGGGGAAGCATTTCGGCAAGATAGCGGCAGGGTCAGCAGTTCTCATAGTTGCTGTCACAGTTATCAGGCGCAGGAAAAAACACGGTACTGCCGCAGCGGAGACTGAAGAAAAGGAGGAATGACGATATGATGGACCTTACTCAGCGCCAGTGGGTAAAGCACGCGGTAACTCACCCTGTCGAGGGCTTTGAGGATATGCGCTGGAAGAAGTCCGGCTCTCTGAAAATAGCCTTTTTCATAGTATTCCTTCTCTTCGTGGGACAGGTCTTTGACGGCAGACTTTACGGCTTCCAGTTCGGTGTACCCTATGACAAGACCTTCAGCATAGTTCCATATCTTGTGAAGAGCGTGGTGCTGTTCGCAGCATGGGTAGTAGGAAACTGGTCTGTCTGCACTCTCCTTGACGGTGAGGGCACGATGAAGAACATATGCATATACAGCGCATATGCCCTTGTGCCTTATATCGTGCAGCTTTTTGTAAACGTGCTGCTCTCTCATGTACTCATACGTGACGAGGCGGTATTCATAAACGTTATAAGGATAATAGGCGTGGGCTGGTCAGTGATACTGCTGTTCTCGGCAGTCAGGTCGGTACATCAGTATTCTCCCGGCAAGACCGTATTTGCAGTTATACTGACAATAGCTGCGATGCTTATAATGCTTTTCCTGCTTGTACTTTTCATGTCTCTGGTGCAGCAGATATGGATATTCATACTGTCCGTATACACCGAGATATCCTACAGGTTCAGAGTCTGACGGAACGGCGGTGATAGAATGGGAAGAAAGCTGAAAAGGATACTTCTTTGCATCATTGCAGTTTCCTGCGTGACTACCTGTGGCAATATCCATGCCGATGATGAGGACTTTACAGAGCCCTCTGCCGGGGAGGAAACTGCGGCAGAAGAGAACGGACAGAAGCGCTCCGAGGCAGAAGAGAACCCGGAGATCGATGCTGTTGATGTGAAGAAGTACATGACAAAGGCCGGAAGTTCCGAGGGCTATGATGTATATATTTACAGCGATGAGACTGAGGCTGCTATCTGGCGTTCTCACGGCTTCTCTGACGGCAAAAAGCCCGGCAGCAAGAATAAACTTACCGAGGCGCAGAAGGAAGAGAAAAAGGCTGCCGAGGATGAGATAAAGCGTGTCAAGAAAATGGGGGACGGCGCTCTCATTGACATTAGTACGGGAGCTGTTGCTGCTGAGCTTAAAGAGCTGGGCAGCAGAAAGGACATAAAGTCCTATATCAGCGATAAGGGCAGATTCATTGCCGACCTTGATAAGGAGCCCGGCAGCCTTATTGCTGTGAAGAGGATCATATCCACCCTTGACAGCAAGAACGTGTTCCTCTCGGACGGTGGCAGAACGCTGGAGAGGATGAGCAGTGACAATAAAAAAGTCGAGGAAGTCCTTGTATATGACCGTACCGAGGATGGCATGAGGGTATATACCGGCGATAAGGGCAGATTCGCATGGGTATCTGAAGATATGGGACATTTCTTCGGTATCTACCGCTGTGCGACGGAGAATGAAGAGCTGCGTATGCTGGTGGATGATATAAATGTGAACATCGGCCTTGAAAATAAGGCTACAGGCTACATATGGTGGTCTGCGCCGATAGATTCCACTCAGGACACCTACGCTACAGACCTGCTCGTGGACGATCTGCGTTCATCCAGCGTTATGGCCTACGGAAAGCCGGAGAGCCGTATCAGCAACAATATGCTGCGCTCGAATACCAAGGACTGCACCATGAAGGTGACTGATATAAAAGACGGCATAAAGGTCACATATGACTATGAGGCGGCGGGCTTCAGCTTCCCTGTGGAGTATACTCTCTGCCAGGACTACCTGAAGGCAAGCCTTGACGTTGATGAGATAGAGGAGAGCAAGAGTGCAAATGTTGCCACTGATGTAAGACTTCTCGGCGGCTTCGGAGCAGCTTCGGACAAGGAGGATGGCTATTTTGTTATTCCTGACGGCTGCGGAGCTCTCGTGCGGTTCAACAACAACAGGACAATGGCTTTCAACTCCTATTCTCAGAAGGTCTACGGCCCGGATGTGACGAATGTTCCGGTCACAAGAGGAGCGGTAACGGAGCAGATATATCTTCCGGTTTACGGTATCGTTAAGGAGGATAACGCAATGCTGGTGGTTGCGGCAAAGGGAGATTCCAATGCAACGCTTTCTGTTAACACCTCGAAGCAGTCCAAGACCAGCTATAATATATGCAATTTCAGCTTTACCCTCAGAGGCACCGATACCTACTACATGACCGGCAACACCAGAAAGGCTATAACCGTTTTTGAAAGAGGCGGCATAAAGTCTGACGATATTGAGCTGAGGTACTACCCCATAGCTGAAAAGGGAGCGGATTATGCTGATATTGCCGGAAGATACCGAGAGTACCTTCTGGATGAGGGCGGCGTGACCGTAAGGGCAAAGGCGGAAAGTGCTCCGCTGTATGTGGATCTTTACGGCGGAGTAATGAAAAAGCGTCCCATACTCGGCATACCAATAAATATGAAAACATCTGTCACCGGCTACAGCCAGGCTGAGGAGATACTCAGCAGGCTAAATAGTGACGGTGTGGATGAAATGGTGGTGTCCTACAAGAACTGGACATCGGACGGAATAAAGAACAAGATAGATACCGACGCATCTCCTTCGTGGACTCTCGGCGGCAGGAAGAAGTTCAATTCCCTGAAGGATTATGCTGAGGATAACGATATAAGCTTCTATCCGGTATCGGACAACCGGGATTTCTATTCCGGAAACGGTTATTTCTCCTTTACCAGCACTGCGGTAAGAGTATCCGGAAATTACTCCCGTATCGTAAGCTACGACAGAGCATACGGCATACCGGACGGCTTCAAGAAGAATATGTCACTTATCTCGCCGAGATATTTCGATAAGATATTCTCTGATCTCTCGAAGAATTATTCTGATGCCGGACTTGAGGGCGTTTCCGTGGATAGCCTTACTGCATCGCTGTACGGAGACTACGGCAAGAAGGCGATGTCACGCTATGACACTATGCAGACGCTTACCGACAGCTACGAGGAACTCTCCTCCGAGCTTGGGGACGGTATGCTTGCAAAAACTGCCAATGCCTATGCTCTTCCGTATGTCAGCCACATAACCAATGTGCCGCTGACCTCCAGCAGATTCGATATTTTCGACGAGGACATCCCTTTCTATCAGATGGTCATCCACGGCGTGATACCTTACTCCACAAAGGCCATAAACGGCAGCTCCGATCCGGGAGATATGTTGCTTTCAGCAGTTTCAGCCGGAAGCAATCTCTGCTACGACATGATATGGGAAGAGACCAGTCTGCTGAAGGATACCGAATTCGATGTGCTCTACTACGCCAACAGCCGTAACTGGACGGAAACTGCGGCGGCAGAGTACAGGCTGCTTGCTCCGATACTGGGAAGCGTCAGCGATAAGTATATTACAGACTATAAGACCGAAAATGACGGCCAGCTCATAACTGCCGGATATTCAGACGGAACAGTGATAAGGACAGATCTCTCTGAGCGCTGGATAGAGGCCGGCGGCCAGAGGTATGAGCTTTCACAGCTTGAAAAGGAAGGAGATGTGAGGTTCTGATGGATGAAAATAAAACAGAGCAGATCGAGCCCACAGCTTCTGAGGCGGCTGAAAAGCTCAGAAAAACCAGACCTTCAGGCCGGAGGCGGAGCCTGCTCTCCTATCAGCGCCGGAAGGGATTATACGGACTGTGCTTTATATCGCTCTGGCTGATAGGCACTATCGTATTTTTCCTTATCCCTCTTGGAAAGTCGCTGGCCTATTCCTTCTGTGAAGTAAAGATAAAGCAGGGCGGAAAGGACCTTACCTGGAAAGGCCTTGCAAATTATGATTATGCGGTCAATGCCGACAAAAAGTTCATGGACAACCTTGAAGCCACTCTGCTGGAGACTCTCTGGAAGACTCCGCTGATAATCATATTCTCGCTGTTCATCGCAGTGATACTCAATCAGAAATTCCGTGGCAGAGCGCTGGCGAGAGCAATATTCTTTCTGCCGGTCATCATAGCCACCGGCCCCGTGTTCAAGGTGATAAGCGGAGACATGAACTCTACCGGAAACATTGGCGGAGAGCAGTTCTCTACAATGTTCTCCACAGACCTTGTGGGACAGCTTATGCAGTTCCTGGGAATATATGGCCTCAGCGACAAAATGGGGCTTATAATCAGCACTGTTGCGGATAATATATTCGGGATCGTCTGGAACTCGGGCATTCAGATACTGCTGTTCCTGGCAGCCCTGCAAAATATACCTCCCTCCGCAAGAGAGGCTGCACAGATAGAGGGAGCCACCTCCTGGGAGTTCTTCTGGAAGATAACCTTCCCCTATGTGAGCCCTTTCATACTGGCAAATCTCATATTCACCGTAATAGACACATTCACAAACCCGATGAATACTGTTATGAAGCGTATACTCGACAAGAAGAACGAGTGGGCGTTCGGAGAAGCCTCCGCAATGGCCTGGATATACTTCCTTATTATAATAGCGGCTATCGGCATTATCACCTTCATAGTAAATAAGTTCATTTACTATGAGGTGGAATAGGAGGTGCGCTGTGACTGAAACAACATCTCCGGAGAAAATGAGCAGGAAGCAGCAGAAGAAGCTGCGTGTACAGGGACTCTCCCGTGAAGAGAGGGGATACCTTCGACGTAAGGCCGCTGCCGATAAGGTATGGCCGCTGTTCAGGTTCGTAATCCTTTTCGGACTGAGCTTCATAATCCTGTATCCGCTGATATATATGGTGAGCTGTGCATTCCGTGACAGGAGCGATATGAGTGATCCGACCGTAATGTGGATCACAAGGCACCACACCATCGACGTCATAAAGGAAACGATGAAGGCAATGAACTTCTGGGAGACGCTCAGGACAACGCTCCTGCTGAATATAGGCTGTGCTCTCGTTCAGGTGATTTCATGTGCGATAACGGGATACGGCTTTGCAAGATTTGATTTCCGTGGCAAGAAGCTGCTGTTCGGCATAGTTATAATGATGATACTGGTGCCGATGCAGGTGATAGCGCTGCCGCTGTATACACAGTTCAGGTTCTTCCTGGGCAGATTCAATCTCATAGATACCATGTGGGCGATGTACCTGCCGGCGATGACCGGAAACGGCATACGCTCCGGACTTATGATACTCATCTTCCGCCAGTTCTTCAGGGGACTGCCGAAGGAGATAGAGGATGCTGCCTATATTGACGGCTGCGGTCCTCTGAGGACCTTTATACAGGTCATGGTCCCCAATGCGGCATCGGCCTTCCTGACGGTATTTCTTTTCTCTGTGGTCTGGTACTGGAACGACTACTACGTGAGCATGACTTTCTTTGTGCATACAGAGACCGTTGCGACAATGCTGACGAATCTGGATTCAAGGCTTGGCGCAGCTCTGTTCAATAATGCTACGATACAGCTCGATGAGCGTGAGAAGATAGTCTGGAAGGAAGCAGGCTGCCTGCTGTCCATAGCCCCCCTTATTATAATGTATGTATTCCTCCAGAAGTATTTCACGGAGGGAATTGAGCGCTCGGGACTTGTGGCGTGATACTGCTTAAAGGAGAATGCCGGAGGCTTTGCGTTAGCGGCATCCGGCTACCCTGAGAAGCAGATCGTCAATTTCAGATCAAGGGAATGTAATATTAAGTTAAAACAAAAATACCGTTCATTAAAAATTTACAAAATATTTCACAAACTTTTTGGCTGTTCCTATTGCAATTTAACGAAATATATGGTAAAATAATACCTGTTGAGTGCGCTGAAAGCGTACTGACTGCACTAAGATATGCGTTGAAACGGAAGGTTGCTGCCGGTATGGCAGGTAATTTCCGTGGAGTATGTCCGATTTTAAACCGGGCGATCGGGATAGCGAACACAGTTTGTGGTTTATAGTTAACGCAGCTTGCGTATGCGTGAACTATGCTCTTTTTGTGCTCATATGCAAGATCAATCCCCGGAAAACATAACGGTTTTTCGGGTTTTTTTATCAGGTAAAGCATGAAACACACGGCAACGTGTGAATCCCGTATCTGCGTCCCCGTAAAATTCTTCAAGGAGGCGAAAATAATGGCAGTCAACGAAAAGATCAGATTCAAGATCAAGGGTTACGATCACGCTACTGTTGATATTGCAGCAGCTAAGATCGTTGAAGCAGCTAAGAGAAGCGGTGCAAGAGTTTCAGGACCTATCCCGCTCCCTACAGACAAGGAGATCGTAACTATCCTCCGTGCTGTACACAAGTACAAGGATAGCCGTGAGCAGTTCGAGATGAGAACTCACAAGAGACTCGTAGACGTTATCCGTCCTACAGAAAAGACAACTGCTGCTCTTGATAAGCTTGAGATCCCTGCAGGCGTAGACGTTGTAATGGAGGTTAAGTAATTAACCGAAGTCGCGCTGAAAATACCGCAGTGGGATGCGGAATGGCGGTAGTCCGCCGGTCAAGTTGATGTGTAAATCATCAACCAATAACCTATAGGAGGAATGCAGAAATGCAGAAAGGTATCATCGGTAAGAAGATCGGTATGACACAGATCTTCGACGAGACAGGAAAAGTTGTTCCTGTAACAGTAGTAGAAGCCGGTCCGTGCGTAGTAGTACAGAAGAAAACTGTAGAGAACGACGGATATGCAGCTCTCCAGCTCGGCTACGGCGACGTTAAGGCTCAGAGAATGAACAAGCCTATGAAGGGTCACTTCGATAAGGCTGACGCAGGCTACAAGTCAACTCTCAAGGAGTTCAGACTGGATGACTGCGAGTCACTCAAAGTCGGCGACATCATCAAGGCTGATACTTTTGCAGTAGGCGACGCAATCGACGTTGTCGGCATCAGCAAGGGTAAGGGCTTCCAGGGCGCAATCAAGCGTCACAACCAGCACAGACTCAAGGAAACTCACGGTACAGGCCCTGTTCACAGACAGGCTGGATCAATGGGTGCTTGCTCATCCCCTTCAAGAATCTATAAGGGCAAGGGCATGGCTGGTCACATGGGTGCAGAGCAGGTTACTGTTCAGAACCTCGAAATCGTTAAAATAGACGTAGAGAACAATCTCATCGCTATCAAGGGTGCCGTTCCCGGACCTAAGGGCGGTATAGTTTATATCGTTGACAGCGTTAAGGCTTAAGGAAGGAGGAAGCGTATATGTCTACAATTTCAGTATTCGATATGGCTGGAAAGCAGGTATCCGAGACAGAGCTCAATGACTCAGTATTCGGTATCACTCCTAACGAGGCCGTAATGCACGCTATGGTAGTTAACTACCTCGCAAACCAGAGACAGGGCACACAGTCCACACTTACAAGAACAGAAGTAAGCGGCGGCGGAAGAAAGCCCTGGAGACAGAAGGGTACAGGTCATGCAAGACAGGGCTCTACACGTGCTCCTCAGTGGGTTCACGGCGGTATCGCTCTCGGACCAAAGCCCAGAGATTACAGATATTCCCTTAACAAGAAGGTACGCAGACTCGCAATGAAGTCCGCTCTTTCTACTAAGGTTCTCGACAACAATATGATCGTTCTTGACGCTCTCACACTTGACAGCTACAAGACAAAGACTGTTGTTGAAATGCTCAAGGCTCTCGGCGTTGAGGGCAAGGCTCTCATCGTAACAGCAGAGGCTGATGCAAAGGTAATCAAGAGCGCAGCTAACATCCCCGGTGTTAAGACTGCTGCTGTAAATACACTCAATGTTTACGACATCCTCAACTATGACAAGTTCATCGTTGTTAAGAATGCCGTTGGAAAGATCGAGGAGGTGTACGCATGAGCAAGGCAGCACAGGATATAATCCTCAAGCCCGTTATCACTGAGAAGTCCATGGACGATCTCCAGACAGGCAAGTACACATTCAAGGTTGCTACCGATGCAAACAAGTCCGAGATCAAGAAGGCTGTTGAGCAGCTCTTCGGCGTAAAGGTAGCAAAGGTAAATACAATGAACTGCAACGGCAAGGAAAAGAGAGTCGGCAGATACATTGGTAAGACTTCCGATTGGAAGAAGGCAATCATCACTCTTACAGAGGATTCCAAGACAATCGAATTCTTCGAGGGTATGGTTTGATGACAGAGGCTGAAGCCTCTTAGTATGGGAGTAATGCTCCCGCAAAAAATGCATTAAAGGAGAAAGTTAAAATGGCTATAAAGACTTATAAGCCTACGACACCTTCGAGACGTCAGATGACTGTAACTGATTACTCGATCCTGTCAAAGGTTGAGCCGGAGAAGAGCCTTCTCGAACCAATGAAGAAGAAGTCGGGAAGAAACAGCTACGGCCGTATAACAGTTCGCCACAGAGGCGGCGGTAACAGAAGAAAGTACCGTGTAATAGATTTCAAGAGAGATAAGGACAACATGATCGCTGTCGTTAAGACTCTTGAGTATGATCCGAACAGATCAGCATTCATCGCTCTCGTTGAGTACGAGGACGGAGAGAAGAGATACATCCTCGCTCCTAACGGCCTCAAGGTAGGCGATAAGATCGAGTCCGGTTCCGAGGCAGATATCAAGCCCGGTAACGCACTCAAGCTTGAAGATATCCCGGTTGGTACATTCATCCACGCTATCGAGCTTTATCCCGGCAAGGGCGCTCAGCTCGTAAGAAGCGCAGGCAACCAGGCTCAGCTGATGGGTAAGGAAGGAGCTTACGCTCTTATCAGACTTCCCTCAGGCGAAATGAGAAAGGTTCCGATCGGATGCAAGGCTGCTATCGGTCAGGTTTCCAACATCGATCACGAGAACGTAAACTACGGTAAGGCCGGCCGTGTAAGAAACATGGGCTGGAGACCTACTGTTCGTGGTTCAGTCATGAACCCATGCGATCACCCACACGGTGGTGGTGAAGGTAAGTCACCTGTAGGACGTCCCGGACCTGTTACTCCTTGGGGTAAGCCTGCTCTTGGTTACAAGACGCGTAATAAGCACCACAGGACTGACAAGTTCATCGTAAAGCGCCGCAACGGCAAGTAATCTGAAAGGAGGAACTGATTAAATGAGCAGAAGTATCAAAAAGGGACCTTATGTTCAGGAAGTTCTCCTGAAGAGGGTTGTTGCAATGAACGAGGCAGGAGAGAAGAAGGTTCTTAAGACATGGAGCCGTTCTTCAACAATATTCCCTGATTTCGTTGGTCATACATTCGCTGTTCACGACGGACGCAAGCACGTTCCGGTATACGTAACAGAGGATATGGTAGGTCACAAGCTCGGTGAGTTCGCACCTACAAGAACTTACAAGGGACACGCTGGTTCCAAGACATCCAATAACGGTAAGAAATAAGCGGAAGGAGGAGTTCAGATGGAAGCAAGAGCTTATTTAAGAAATGCTCGTATATCACCCAGAAAGGTGCAGATTGTTCTTGATCTGATCAGAAACAAGCCTGTTGACATCGCTTTGGCTACTTTAGATCTTACTCCGAAGGCTGCAAGTCCTATCGTTGCAAAGCTTGTAAAGTCCGCTATGGCAAATGCTGAGAACAACTTCAGCATGAATAAGGATGATCTCTATGTGGCAGAGTGCTTCGTAACACCCGGCCCTATCATGAAGAGAATCATGCCAAGAGCACAGGGCAGAGCATACAGAATTTTAAAGAGAACATCACACATCACAGTTGTTCTTAAAGAAAAAGAATAATCCCAAGGAGGTTTGAATAATGGGCCAGAAAGTTAATCCGCACGGACTCCGTGTCGGCGTTATTAAAGATTGGGATTCCCGCTGGTATGCCAATAAGGCAGATTTCGGCGATACTCTTGTTGAGGATTATAACGTTCGTAACTTCATTAAGAAGAGCTTATACGCTGCTGGTGTTCCCAGAATAGAGATCGAGCGTTTCGCTGATAAGGTAAGAATCCACATCCACTGCGCTAAGCCCGGTATCGTTATCGGAAGAGGCGGCGCAGAGATAGAGAAGCTCAGAGCTAAGCTCGAGCAGATGATGAAGAAGCAGGTTTTCATCAACATCATCGAAGTAAAGCAGCCTGATATGGACAGCCAGCTCGTTGCTGAGAAGATCGCTCTCGACCTCGAGAACAGAGTATCTTTCAGAAGAGCTATGAAGCAGTCAATCGGCAGAACAATGAGACTTGGCGCAAAGGGTATCAAGGTTAAGGTATCAGGCAGACTTGCCGGCGCTGAGATCGCAAGAAGCGAGAGCTACCACGAGGGTACAATCCCGCTCCAGACAATCCGTGCAGATATCGACTACGGCTTTGCTGAGGCTGATACAACATACGGAAAGCTCGGAGTTAAGGTTTGGATCTACAAGGGCGAAGTTCTTAAGGGCGATGCTGCAAAGGCTGCTGCTCAGAGAGAGAAGCTCGAGAAGAAGGATTCAAGAAATAACGACAGACGCCGCAGAGATGACCGCAGAGACGGTAACAACAACAGAAGAGGCGGCAGAAACTTCAACCGTGACGCTAAAAGAGAAGGAGGTAATCAGTAATGCTGCTTCCGAAGAGAGTAAAGTACCGCAGAGTCCACAGAGGACGTCTGAAGGGTAAGGCCTACAGAGGCAATAAGGTAACTTACGGTGATTTCGGTCTTCAGGCACTTGAGCCTGCATGGATCACCTCAAACCAGATAGAGTCTGCCCGTATCGCTATGACACGTTACATCAAGCGTGGCGGTCAGGTATGGATCAAGATTTTCCCAGACAAGCCTATCACAGAGAAGCCTGCTGAAACACGAATGGGTTCCGGTAAGGGTTCACCTGAGTACTGGGTAGCAGTAGTTAAGCCCGGCAGAGTACTCTTCGAGATCAAGGGCGTTGCTGAGGAGACTGCAAGAGAAGCTATGCGTCTCGCTATGCACAAGCTTCCTATCAAGTGTAAATTCGTAACTAAAGCAGAGCAGGAGGTTGAGCAGTAATGAAGGCATCGGAAATCAGAGAAATGTCAGTTGACGAGCTCAACGAGAAGCTCACCAGCCTGAAGGAAGAGCTCTTCGCTCTCCGTTTCCAGCTGGCTATCAATCAGCTTGATAACACAGCCCGTCTTAAGGCTGTAAAGAAGGATATTGCACGCATAAAGACAACTCTGCGTGAGGCAGAGCTCAATGCTGAGCAGTAAGAAAGGGAGGATTTAGCTAATGTCTACTGAGAGAAACCTTAGAAAAACAAGAGTAGGTAAGGTTGTAAGCGATAAGATGGATAAGACCGTCGTAGTTGCTATCGTTGATAACGTTAAACACCCGCTTTATAAGAAGATCATCAAGCGCACAGTTAAGCTCAAGGCTCACGATGAGAACAATGAGTGCAGGATCGGAGACCGCGTAGAGGTCATGGAAACACGTCCGCTTTCCAAGGACAAGAGATGGCGTGTTACAAACATCATTGAAAAGGCTAAGTAATTTTGATAGAAGCTTTATGCTTGAAAGGAGGAACTCGCTGTGATACAGATGCAGACTTATCTTAAAGTCGCTGATAACACAGGCGCTAAGGAGCTTATGTGTATCAGAGTTCTGGGAGGTACACGCAGAAGATATGCAAATATCGGCGATGTAGTAGTTGCTTCCGTTAAGAAAGCAACACCCGGAGGCGTTGTAAAGAAGGGCGATGTTGTAAAGGCAGTTATCGTTCGTTCAGCAAAGGGTCTCAGAAGAGAGGATGGAACTTACATCCGTTTCGATGAGAACGCTGCTGTAATAATCAAGGAAGACAAGAACCCCAAGGGTACTCGTATCTTTGGACCCGTAGCTAAGGAGCTCCGTGAAAAGGAGTACACCAAGATCCTCAGCCTCGCTCCGGAAGTTCTTTAATGGAGGTGTCATTCGATTATGAGTAAAGTTCACGTAAAAACCGGTGACACTGTTATCCTTCTCACCGGAAAGTATGAGGATAAGTATACAAGCAAGGGCGACAGAAAGACTGGTAAGGTCGTAGAAGTAAGCCCCAAGGAAGATAAGGTAATCGTTGAGGGAATCAACGTTATCACAAAGCACGTTAAGCCTACAAGAATGGGCGAAAAGGGCGGCATCATCAAGACAGAGGCTCCCGTATACGCTTCAAAGGTACAGCTTGTTTGCCCTAAGTGCGGCAAGGCTACAAGAGTAGGTCACGTTTTTGAAGACGGCAAGAAGCTCCGTGTTTGCAAGAAATGCGGAAAGTCTTTTGAATAATGTAAAGGAGAAACGACAATGGCAAGATTAAAAGATTATTATGTTAGCGACGTTGCTCCAGCACTGATGAAGAAATTCGGATACAAGAGCGTAATGCAGATCCCGAAGCTCGAGAAGGTAGTTATCAACGTAGGTGCCGGCGAAGCTAAGGACAATGCAAAGGTAATCGACGCTATAATGACTGACCTCGCTGCTATCACAGGTCAGAAGCCCATCGTTTGCAGAGCTAAGAAGTCAGTAGCTAACTTCAAGCTCCGTGAGGGTATGCCGATCGGCGTAAAGGTAACACTGAGAGCTGAGAAGATGTACGAATTCGTTGACAAGCTCTTCAATGTAGCTTTCCCACGTGTTCGTGACTTCAGAGGAATCAGCGCAAACTCTTTCGACGGAAAGGGCAACTACTCAACAGGAATCAAGGAACAGCTCATCTTCCCTGAGATCGAGTACGATAAGATCGATAAGGTAAGAGGTATGGATATAAACTTCATCACAACAGCTAATACTGATGAAGAAGCAAGAGAGCTGCTTTCACTTCTGGGCGCTCCGTTCATCAAGTAATCAGGGAGGAAGAAAAATGGCTAAGAAGGCAATGATCAATAAGCAGCAGAGAACTCCC
>JAAYBK010000106.1 GCA_012718885.1 Ruminococcus sp.
GCTCTCTGCGATTATACCGCCAGCCTCAAAAAGGCTGTCCGCCCCCCATATCTCAGTGATATCGTAGCTGTAGAGAGCCTCAAGCTCCGGCAGAGGCGATCTGCCCTTATGGCCGGGCATATGACCTCTTACAGTTCCTGATGCCGCATATTTTTTTATGTAATCATAGATCGGTGTGTTCATTTTTATTCCTCAGATCTTTGTCTGTCAAGACGATGCAGGCAATGGCAGAGTGGCTGTCCGTACTGCCATTGCTTGCAGCATTTAGTTTTATATATAGTATTGCAGTACCCGGAAGATACGCAGCCTTCCCCGGCACATTGCCGCCGATACTGCCTGCTGGGAGATACCGAGCCTTTCGGCTATCCTTACGGTATCCACTCCCTTAAAATAGTATAGCATAATTATTTCCTTTTGTCTCGGAGTAAGCTCATTATTTATTACTTTTAACAGAACTTTTCTCAATCTCTGAGTCGGGATCTCGTCGCCGTCATAGCCAAGTATGTTCCTTATGCCCTTATCAGCCTCGCCAGAGAATGAATCGGAGTAGCTCTCACGTATTGCCACGTTCTTCCACTCTCCTTGCATAGCCGTTAAGGTGTGATACTATACAGGCGAGCTCGCCGTGCTCCATATATAGCAGGCGTATCCTGCGTTCAAGATCAAGCTCTGCTATGCGTGCAGTATCTCCGTTTTTTCTGAGCATATTCCGTTCTTTTGTGAGCTGGCGGATGCGGTCCTTTGCCAGATCACGGCTATGCTCATAGCTTCTGATAAGTTCCCTCATCATATGTCCCCCTTTCAGGTCGTATTGCGTCGCAATCAGCCGGAAGTATCTATATACCGCCGTACAGGCAATACTCTCCGGACTGACTGACCTATGGTATGATATTTTTCGGATAGTTTCAGGGAGAAAATTTACGGTAGCTGAACAAACGTTCTATTCCTTGCAATTTATATTATAGAACTAAAGTTCTGCTTTGTCAATAGCTGCGAACATATATTTTATTTTTAATCAAAGTAAAGATAAACAGGTAAATAATTGTGTGCATGGGATACATGAGAATAATTCTGATGCCATGACACTTATCTGCGGATATATTGACATAACCTGCTGACTAATGTATAATAATGAGGATAACTATATAACAAAAAGGAGCAAGACAACTATGGGACTTTTCAGCAGATTATTCTCAAAAAAACCCAAAGAAGAACCCGAAGAGAAAAAAGATGGCCGAATTTACTTTGATTCGCCGTATTGCAAATTCCTGTATGATGTTGCAGATTGTGAAAAAGGATATGAAGGCGAAATAAAAGGCTGGTATACCGAAGGAAGAGAATATGAAAAAAACATTGACATATTCTTTTACGCAGATACTCCGGAATATCCTGAATCCTCCCCGGAATACAAAACACTGGAGAAGTATATCTCCGACAGAGACAGAACAGACAACGAAGTAAAGAAGATCGTGGCAGACTATTTTCTGTTCAAGCCGGATTTTATAACAGAAGGCCTTACCGAAGAGGAACTTATGGCAACGACCAGGATCATGGGCATATATGTTTATAAAGAAGAAGTATTATTCTCATTAGATGCACATAATATTTACGCAGAGGAAATTGATCTCGTGTTCAACTCTGACGGCTCCAAGGAGCTTCGCTATATGGACTATGACCACCAAAAGTACTGTGATAAATTATAAGTCAGTCATCCAGGATCGGCTTCTCAGGAAGGGCTCTGACCTTCTGTTTCCTGCCGTCTCCGGCACTATATAATAAAATAATCCCCGAAGTGATGTTTTACCACTTCGGGGATAAGTTTTTAATAGTTACCGGAGGTATCCTCCATAAGCTTGAACTTGATATCGTAATACGATATCTTTCCGTCCTTATCGATATGAGCACAGGTCGCCGGTACTGTATCTCCGGCACCGTACTGGCTGCTTATCGTATCATAGAACTCATTGTAGGTCTTGACAGCCTTGCCATTGACTTCTGTTATGAAGTCGCCCTTTTTCAGAGCAGTGTTCTTGATATCAGCATCATCGCTGATAGTGTCGATATAGATACCGCCGAAATCCTCCGGCAGCTTGAATCCCAGCTCCTTTTCGATAGCCTCTATCTTGCTCTGGCTGGACATATCTATAAGCGTGATACCAATGCGGAAACGTCCGCTGACGTATCCGGCATAGATGAGCTGCTCCATTATCGGTACAGCTTCATTTATAGTTATGGCAAATCCAAGTCCCTCAAACGACGAGCTGACATACTTTGAAGAGGTTATGCCGATGACCTGACCATACATATTTACAAGGGCACCGCCGGAGTTTCCGGGGCTGATATCGGCATTTGTCTGGATACAGTCCATTTCAAAGCCTGTTCCGTCGCCGCTTCTTATCTTACGGTTCACGGCTGACACGATACCGTCAGTTACTGTGCTGGAAAGGTTTGCAGGATTTCCTATAGCGATGACCTGCTCGCCGACGATAGTCTCATCGGAATTGCCAAGTGTTGCCGGCTGGAGCTCTGCTCCGTCAACTTTTATAACAGCTATATCAGTCTTGATATCCCTGCCGATTATCTTTGCGGGATACTCTTTGCCGTCAAGGGTATTAACGGTATGGTATCCGTCCTCCTTGAGTACATGAGCATTGGTAACGATATATCCGTCCTTTGAGAGGACTATTCCCGAGCCTGTACCGAGCTCGTCAGCATTTTTTGCGGAGATAGCATTCTCATAGGTATATATCTCAACTATAGATGGCCTTACCAGCTCTGCAATTCCCTCGGGAGTATATTTTCCGTTTTCGTCCTTGAAATTCTCCGGATCATTTGCGCCCTCCGGCTTGGATTCACGGTAAAGCACTATCTGCTTTGCTTCCACAAGCTTGTCGATAGCATCCTTGCTGTTCATAATATCGTGAACGATGCCGAAAACAGCCAGAGCCAGTGAGCCGAGTATAAGTATCAGGAAGAGTATGATCGCTGCCGCTTCACCTCTGCTGCGCTTTTTCTTCTCATTTTCAGCAGCCTGCTGCATCTGGCCGCGTTCCAGTTCCTCAAAGCCTATGGGCTCATACATGAAATCGTCATAGCGTCTCGGCGGCGGATTATTGAACCTGCCGTACTGCTGCGGACCGCCGTACTGCTGAGGCGGCGGCGGAGGCATCATATTGCCGTATCCGAAAGGCCTCTGTGGCTGGCCATAGCCCGGGCGCTGATAATTCTGTCCCTGACCGTACTGCGGATTGCTGTTATAGGGGTTATTATAGCCCTGAGGCGGCGGCGGAGGAGCCGGCTCCTTCTCATGCTTCGGGATATAGGAAGACGGCTCATAGGAGCTGTTTTCCTGAGTATTTTCATTCTCAAAGCCTTCTCTTTCGTCCATAAATTATCCTTTCTGCTACTGAAGCTGATCCTTTGCTTCAGGTTCCTTCTTTTCGGGTTCGTTTTTCTCTGGATTCTTTCTCTCGGGCAGGCGTTTCTTTTCGCTGAGCTCAGGTATCTGTATCTGGAACTCAGTATATTCGCCGTAAATGCTTTTTACAACGATATGGCCCTTATGGAGATGAACTATCTTTCTGGAAATGGAAAGTCCGATACCAAGTCCGGCAGCGTCCTTGCCGCGGGATGAATCTGTCTTGTAGAATCTGTCGAATACCTGCTGTATCTCCTCTTCGGTGAGGCCTTCGCCGGTATTCCTTATGGCAACTGTATTTATTCCGCCCACCTTTTCAAAGGAGAATGAGAGTGTTCCGCCCTCGTTCACGAATTTTACGGCGTTCTCGACAATATTATATATTACCTGCTGCATAAGGTCGGGATCGACTACTGCGACCAGTCTGTCGCTGTCAAGTCCCTCTACCTCAAGGCGCTTATCGTCTATCTTCTTTTCAAACATGAGCACTGTCTTTACAACAAGGTCGGTAAGGTTTGTCTCCTTGAAATTAGGAGTTAGCGTTCCTGACTCATATCTTGTCATATTCAGCATGGAGGAGATAAGTATCCTCAGTCTCTGCATCTCGTTTGAAACGAGCACCAGGTATTCATTCTGTCTTGACTTCGGGATAGTACCGTCAAGTATTCCTGAAACAAATCCGCTGATAGTGGTCATAGGAGTTCGGAGCTCATGGGAAACATTGGCGATAAAGGTCTTTGAGGTCTGCTCGCTGTTCTCCACATCGGAGGCAAGAGCGTTGACATATCCGGCTATCTCCTTTGGGATACCGTCCGCATCGTCCCTTATCTTTTCTGAGAAATCTCCCTTAGCGTACATCTCGCAGACTTTCAGGAAATCGAACTCATATGCAGCCTGTTTCCTTACCTTCTTTCTGAGTATGATGAATGAGAGGTAAAGTGCCACAAGAGCGAACGCAATGTATATCAGAGCAGATTTCAGCATAAAACTATTCATATCATCTGTCTTTTTTCCGAAGACGATATAGACCTTATCCGGAGCTATCTCTCCGTTCTTGCTCAGGAATGCACGGGCTCCGTAGAGGAAACAGGGCTGATTCTTTGAGAATGAAGCGGAATCAAGTGCAAGATAATTGTGCTTCTTGCCGTCTATAGCCTCTTTTATGCTGCTTGAGATATCCGGTACCTCTTCTTCGGAATTATCCACACGCATACGATCGATATTATCGTTCACGTATTTATTGCCGTCATAGTCAGCGGAGGAAAGAATGCTCTCTCCTTCCTTATTATAGACGTATATCTTCATCTTGTTCTCTGTGGTGAATCTGAAATGGAGGCGCTTTATCCTGTCATTGTCAAAGCTGCCTGTGACCTGATATTCGTCCTCCAGGCAGGATATGAACAGATCTCCGGTATTCTTGAGCTTCTTCAGTTCATTGTTTTTATATACTCTTGTTATCATCGTCACAGAGATAACTCCGACAAAGAGGAGTGCAAGGAGGATGGCGAACATAGAGTATCTGAACGAGTGGTAATAGGAGCTGTCTTTATAGTTCAAAGCATTTCACCTCGGTATAAAAACAGGGGACTGCTGTCCCCTGAAGTTGATTTAGAGTCAGCAAGAAGCCGCCTGCGGGACTATGCGGCAGGCTGTCATTCTTCTTCGTCGGCCTCGAATTTATATCCAACGCCCCATACTGTCTTGAGAGCCCACTTGTCAGAAACTCCCTCGAGCTTTTCACGGAGGCGCTTTATGTGTACATCGATAGTACGTGAATCGCCGTAGTATTCAAATCCCCATACCTCGTCAAGAAGCTGGTCACGGGTATATACCCTGTTTGGATTTGAGGCGAGGTAGAAGAGGAGCTCCAGCTCCTTAGGAGGAGTATCGATAGTCTTGCCGTTGACCTTGAGCTCATAGCGGGTCATATTGACAGAGAGCTTGTCATAGTGTACTTCCTTGATCTCCGGCTCAGCAGCACCAGTACCTACACGGCGTGTAACGGCATTGATACGTGCAATTACCTCCTTAGCGTCAAAAGGCTTTACGATATAGTCATCAGCACCCAGTTCAAGACCTATAACCTTGTCGATGGTCTCGCCCTTAGCGGTTATCATGATTATCGGCACATTGGACTTCTTCCTGATCTCACGGCATACCTGCCAGCCGTCCATACCTGGGAGCATGATATCAAGAAGTACCATATCAGGCTTCAGGGCGTTGAATTTTACTACAGCCTCTTCACCGTCATGTGAAAGGATAACGCCGTAGCCGTCCTTTTCGAGATAGAGTCTGAGGAGGTCGCATATATTCTTGTCATCATCAACGATCAGTACTTTTAAACTCTTATCTATAGCCATTTTGAACAAACCTCATTTCCTAATTATTCATCCTTTAAGCACATTCTCTTTATTAATAGAATGTTATTTTTATTATAACGCAAATTGAAGATATTGTCAATAAAAATTAAACAAAAAATGAAATAAAATTACTACAGGCTTCATTACGGCTGCCGTAAGCCTGATACCGTTATGAGGCGTATCAAGGTATGTAAGGGAGATTTAACAGCGTTTTGACTTTTCAACACTCCTTTCAACTTATTGTGCATAATTCCAAAATTTGTGAAAGCTTGCAGAAAAGGCTTGATTTATTGTAAAAAGGTGGTAAAATATACTTAGCACTCAAAGAAAGAGAGTGCTAAACTTAATTTGCTAATTATTATTTTTCAGGAGGTATATATCATGACTATCAAACCTTTACAGGACAGAGTTGTTGTAAAAATGGTAGAGGCAGAAGAGACCACAAAGAGCGGTATCATCCTCTCAGGCTCGGCTAAGGAAAAGCCGGAGGTCGCTGAGGTCGTTGAAGTAGGTCCCGGAACATCTGACGTTAAAATGGAAGTAAAGAAGGGCGACAAGGTCCTCATATCAAAGTATTCAGGCACAAACGTAAAGCTTGAAGGCGAAGAGTACATCATCGTAAGAATGGAAGACATTCTCGCAATCGTAAAATAATTCGGAATTCTAAATCCCGAATTCGTTGATCTCAATTATTGATATAAAGGAGTAATTATCATGGCTAAGGATATAAAGTACGGAGAAGACGCAAGAAAGGCTCTCCAGGCAGGCATCGACAAGCTTGCTGATACAGTAAGAATAACAATGGGACCTAAGGGCAGAAATGTCGTTCTCGACAAGAAGTTCGGCGCTCCCCTCATCACAAACGACGGCGTTACTATCGCCAAGGACATTGAGCTTGAGGACGCTTTCGAGAATATGGGTGCTCAGCTCGTCAAGGAAGTTGCTACAAAGACTAACGATGCTGCCGGAGACGGTACAACAACAGCTACCCTCCTCGCTCAGACTATCGTTCGTGAGGGTATGAAAAATATCGCAGCAGGTGCAAATCCGATGATCCTCAAGAAGGGTATCTCAAAGGCTGTTAATACTGCTGTTGAAACTATCATTGCTAACTCAAAGGCTGTTACAGGCTCTGAGGATATCGCAAGAGTCGGCACAGTTTCTTCTGCTGACGAGAACGTTGGTAAGCTCATCGCTGAGGCTATGGAGAAGGTAACAGCTGACGGCGTTATCACTATCGAAGAGAGCAAGACTGCTGAAACATACAGCGAAGTTGTTGAAGGTATGCAGTTCGACCGCGGCTACATCTCACCTTACATGGTAACTGACGCTGACAAGATGGAAGCTGTTTATGATGACGCTTACATCCTTATCACAGACAAGAAGATCTCTTCTATCCAGGAGATACTTCCCCTCCTCGAGCAGATCGTAAAGATGGGCAAGAAGCTCGTTATCATTGCTGAGGACGTTGAGGGCGAGGCTCTTACAACTATCATCCTCAATAACCTCCGCGGCACATTCAAGGTTGCTGCTGTCAAGGCTCCCGGCTTTGGTGACAGACGTAAGGAAATGCTCAAGGATATCGCTGTTCTCACAGGCGGCGAGGTAATTTCCTCCGAGCTTGGTCTTGAACTCAACGAGACATCTATCGAGCAGCTCGGTCAGGCTAAGCAGGTAGTTATCCAGAAGGAGAACACTATCATCGTTGACGGTGCAGGCGACAAGGACGCTATAAAGTCAAGAGTTGCTCAGATCAGAACTGCTATAGAGACTACCACTTCCGACTTCGACCGTGAGAAGCTTCAGGAAAGACTTGCTAAGCTGGCAGGCGGCGTTGCAGTTATCAAGGTCGGTGCTGCTACAGAAGTTGAGATGAAGGAGAAGAAGCTCCGTATCGAGGACGCTCTCGCTGCTACAAAGGCTGCTGTTGAAGAAGGTATCGTTGCAGGCGGCGGTACAGCATTCATCAATGCTATCCCTGCTGTATCAAAGATCATTAACAGCCTCGAAGGCGACGAGAAGACAGGTGCAAAGATCATCCTCAAGGCTCTTGAAGCTCCTGTACGTCAGATCGCTGAGAACGCTGGTCTCGAGGGAAGCGTTATCGTTGACAAGATCATCCGCTCACGTAAGGCTGGCTACGGCTTCGATGCTTACAACGAGGTATACACAGATATGATCCCTGCAGGTATCGTTGATCCTACTAAGGTTACACGTTCCGCACTCCAGAACGCTGCTTCCGTTGCATCCATGGTACTCACAACAGAGAGCCTGGTTGCTGATATCAAGGAAGACGCTCCTGCTGCTCCTGCAATGCCAGCAGGCGGAATGTATTAATTCGTAATGCGTAATTGAACAATATTAAAGGCGAACCTTTATGGGTTCGCCTTTCTTTTGCTTACCACCTTTCCCATTGTCCACAGGACACAGTTTTTTCATCTTTTATTTGTGAAAACCGACAAAAAACAGGGCTTCAATATGTTAAACTGCGAGAAATTTACAGGATAACAGTAAAAATACGTGACAAATTAAAACTGCTGTGTTATAATGTTTGTAAGGTGTTTTTTGTTGCTCCGCAAGCTGAAATGCCAGACGTTTCCGGCTCCGGGAGCAATCGCTTTTACAATTATATATGAAGGGATCGAAAATAATGGACAACAATTACTCCCACAGACCAAGAAAAAGGATCTCAAAAGAAACTGCCAGGAAAAGACAGCTTGCAGCACTCTGTGTCATTGCGCTGATAGTGCTCCTGATAATCATAGCTATAGCTAAGGGCTGCTCAAAGGACAGCAAGAAGAGCAAGGGCTCTTCAAATTCAAATACAAACATAGTCACTACTACCGTACCGCCAGTGACAACTGTTCCTACTATCGTCACTGAACCGATCACATCGGAGGCTACCACCTCAGCCGTGCAGACCGGCGACTTCAAAATGAAGAAGTACACCTATGCACTTGCTGTTGGTGAAACTGATACCGCATGGATCGAGGAGTACCCGGACGGTACTACCGAGGACGATGAGCGCTGGTCATCCGATAACGACAAGGTCGCTACTGTTGACTCATACGGTCATATCACCGGTGTTGGCGCAGGCGAATGCTATATAACTGTACGCTCTGCTTCTGATCCTACCAAGGAAGCACAGGTAAGGGTAATGGTAACAGAGTGATTCCGGACAAACACATCCAAGGCTCCTCTTCTGAGGAGCCTTTCTTCAAACTATATCCAATATATAATAACAAAGGAAAATACTATGAAAAAACACATATCACTTATCTTATGCAGCGCTTTGCTGCTCGGAACAGTTTCCGGCTGCGGAAGCAAGGACAGCTCAGATGACAAGAGCAGCTCCGCCGCTGAGACAACAAAATCTTCCGCAGAAGCCACAACTGAGGCTGATACAGACGAAGCTCCCACAGAAACCACATCCTCTGCCGGAAATGCCGAACCAACAACTGCTGCAACTACCGAAGCCCCCTCTTCAGAAGCCACTTCTGCCGCAGGTAACAGCGGTAATGCTTCCACTGACAACAGCGGAAGCACTGAAAATGATGCCAAAGTCTCCGAGGGTCTCAAAGGCGAC
>JAAYBK010000107.1 GCA_012718885.1 Ruminococcus sp.
AAAGATAAAAGGCGTGGGACCAAAAGTAGCAGAATGTGTGCTGCTCTTTGGTATGCACCGTACAGATGCATTTCCGGTGGATGTGTGGATAAAGCGAGTGCTCAGCGAATACTATCCGGATGGCTTCCCGGCATTTGCCAGGGACAATGCCGGCATTGCCCAGCAGTACCTGTTCCACTATATAAGAAATCTTCAGACTGCTGCTGTATAAAATGCCTATTTCTGCCAAATATATCCCTGAATAATTATTTCAGGAGGCTATATGATAAAAGGCGTTACAAAAAGGATAATCGAAATAAACAACCCCGACAGCATCTACTTTGAAAGAGCTGTATTCTACCTGAGAACAAATGTCCGCACTCTTCCGCCGCAGGTATCCGAAAACGAGGCAAGAAGATATATCAGCCGTATCGATTCCGGATGCCGGAAAAAGAGAATGCAAATACTCTCCGGAAGGCTTTTCATACGCTCAGGACTGCTCCTTTCGGCAGCAGGACTACTGCTGGTATTTTTGCACTGAAATATTAGCAATATAATTCAGCAATATTTTTCATAAACTATAGACAAACCCGGATTTTTGTGATATAATATACCTGTAAATAAACCTTTGCGGACAATTAGGCACTGTCTGCAAAAAATACAAGGAGTTTATATTATGGATACTAACGATACTAAAGGCTTAAAGAACAAGCTGTCAAAGCGTATCATCAGTACCCCCGGCCCGGCCGCCAAAAATACATTCTTCTACGTCCAAGAGACCGGTTGTCTGAAATCTGATGAACCCGCAATGACGCACAGGCAGGATCTGGATTCATACCTTATCATCGCTGTTATCAGCGGTAAAGGTGAACTGACTATAGGCGGTGAGACTTTCTCTCTGTCAAAGGGCGAATGTTTTTTCATCGACTGTAAGCAGTCTCATTTTTATAAGGGTGATCCTGATGATCCCTGGGAGGTTATGTGGGTACACTTTAATGGTGCGACCTCAAGGCAGTATTATGAATACTTCCTGTCGCAGTCTAAAAATGCGTTCAGACCTCCTTCATTCGACCGTGTGGTCTCAGCTATAACTGAGATCATAAGGATCAATGAGACTAAGAATCAGACCTCAGAGATCCTCAGCTCAAAGCTCATAGTCGATCTGCTTACTATTGCACTGACAGTCAGCTCTGGTGATCAGCAGTATGATTCTGCTCTCAAACAGAAGCTGGCAGGTGTTCACAGCTTCATCGACGACCATTTCAGCGAGGATCTGTCTCTTGAAAAGCTATCATCACAATTCTACATCAGCAAATTCTACCTTACCCGTGAATACAAAAAGATATACGGTATGACTATTTTCCAGCATATAATCACCTCACGCATCAATTACGGCAAAAAGCTTCTGCGATTCTCTGACAAGTCCATCGAAGAAATAGCACATCTTTGTGGATTCAATGATCAGAGCTACTTCGCAAGGCAGTTCAAAAAGGCCGAGAACCTCACTTGCTTCTCCTACAGGAAGATGTGGCGGGACTGATGACAGTAAGGCTATGCCATATGGCATGAATAAAAGAGCAATGAAGATGTGCCTTTTCTTCATTGCTCTTTTACATTTATATAGAAGGAGATACCCGGAACGGGCAATATTGGTTGAGCAATTTTCTTTTTGGGTCAAGATTTTACCATATTTGTATTCAAAATGATATGAATATCCGTGATATCAGGCTATAATATATACAAGAAATGACCGCATCGACCTGCGGCTATAAGGAGGATTTCATATGAAGAAGCTCAGCATTTTTGCTATTACCGCTGCTCTTGTTATGCTTTCCGGATGCGGAAGCGTTTCAAGCTCATCTGACAGCAGCTCTAAGCCGGCAGCTACAACTGCTGCTGCAACTACAACTGAGGCTGCAAAGGATA
>JAAYBK010000007.1 GCA_012718885.1 Ruminococcus sp.
AAAACTACATTCTCGAAAGAAGTCATTCGAAGACTTCGAAACAAGGGTAGCTATGATAAAAACTATCCGTTTTTTCTGACAAAGGTTCAAACTCTCATCAACTACAGCTTGGTAGGCGTTCAAACGGGAAACGAAGAAACAGTAAAGAAAGCTCAAGAGGAGGCAAAAAAGCTATGGGCAAGAATGTAGATATCATCAAAGTAATAACACATGCTGACGGTGGCGATGAGTATTCTAAGAACGCTACTAAGTATCCCTCAAATGAAGACTGCGTTGGACTGAGAGGATACGGAGTTGATGCTAAAGATCCCAAAACAGCAAAAATGCAGTTCGATTATGTAGCTAAATTTTACGAGAATGAAGGAAAGAACCAATACATCCAGTATATGATGTCTTTCTTGAAAGAGACTGCTCCAGATGCTTGGACTGCTATGGAGATAACAGATCAGGTGCTGGATCCACTCAAAGACGAATACATGATATTGATCGGAGTTCACAAAAAAGATCATCAGAAGTCCGATTTCCATACGCATAATTTTGTTGGTACAACAAACATTGAAACTGGAAAGATGTTTCATCCTACAAACAAACTCAACTATGCTATGGCTCAGCGGATGGCTAATATAATACAGAAGCCGGTTGAGCTCGTGATTGAAAAAAAGAATAAAACTCGGAAATATAGATCTACTCAATTTCAGGTGGGAACATCTGGCAAAGGTGATAACAACAAAAGCAAAGACTTCAAGAGAGTCTTCTATCCGCATAAAAACGCAAATGATTAAGCTTGAGATAGCTTGATCCAATTTGAACGTACAATATCTTCTAACCAGTTAACAGAACAGCTTGCTTTATTGCTTTACTTCCGGCCTTTGTGCCGGGAGAGCTGTTCTCTAACTATGCAATAATAAACTATGCAAATCATTTCGGAAACTCTTGACACTATCGCTGTGATATGATATTATACTCGTAAGCAAATAAACAATAATTCACATTCAAATTCGAGGCAAACACATGGCTGATATCAATAGCATAATTACCAACGCAGAGATAATCCGGAGCAGGCGCAAGACTGTTGCATTACAGATTGCAGAAGACGGACATCTCATTGTCAGAGCACCTATGCGTTGTTCCTCCAAAGATATTATCGCTTTCATCGAAAAGAGCGAGAAATGGATACAAACTCATACTGACAAAGTTTTACAGCATAACCGTGAACTGGAACAGCTCGAACCATTCTCGGAGCAGGATATACATGATATGGCTCAGAAGGCACTTGAAGTTATTCCTGAACGTGTGAAGTTCTATGCTGAAAAGCTTGGCGTGACATACGGAAGGATCACTATCCGTAATCAACGTACTAAATGGGGCAGCTGTACCTCAAAAGGTAATCTTAATTTCAACTGTCTGCTTATGACAACATCGCCAGAAGTTCTTGATTCAGTGGTAGTTCACGAACTTTGTCACCGTTTGCATATGAATCATAGATTACACTTCAATAGGCTTTGTAACAAACAAAAACACCTTCTCATATTCATTCTCAGAGTCGTTTGAGAAAAAGTATATCAAGGTAGTTGAGACAACAAATTATAACGAGACCTGCGAATCTGTGCCGTTTTTATTGTTGAGCAATGATGAAGGATACTATACAGAATTCCTTGACAGTGACAATGATGAGCTGCCGGACGTTTATGAACTTAAGTTGGGAACTGCCCCATATGATCAGGATACAGACGATGACGGACTGACAGATTATCAGGAATACGTATTCACTCAGACCGATCCTCTTGTCTATGATTCTGTTACGGAAGGTATTCCGGATTCTGAAGCCGATTCAGATGAAGACGGACTCAGTAATATCGATGAGCTAACAAGAGGAACATATCCATGGACTGCTGATTCTGACGATGACGGCCTCAGCGACTATGACGAAATATATACTTATAATACCGATCCACTTGATGCTGACAGTGACGGAGACGGTATCGATGACGATTCAGAGATAAAGCTGGGACTTGATCCTAATAATACTTCAACGAACGGAGTACCAGATAGCGAGTATGTGATACCACAGAGCATAGAAGCAGACAGTT
>JAAYBK010000108.1 GCA_012718885.1 Ruminococcus sp.
GAGGTTGACGGAAAGAAGGTCAATGCCGGTTCTACATTCAGCAATAAGGAAGGCAATAAGCTGAAGATCTACTATGTACCTGAGGCTTCAGAACAGGCTCCGACAAGCAGCTGGACTCCTGAGACAACGACATCTGCACAGGCCGAAACAACTCAGCCGCCGAACAATATTACGACTGAGGCTCCGACACAGTATGTTGAGACTCCAACAAATCCGCCTGCACCTCAACCGACAGATCCACCTGCACCTACTCCGACAGAGGCACCTGTTCAGCAGCCTGTGACTAACGAGTACGGTTACGAGGAATGGTGATCGTAAAATAATACAGCGAATAAGTTTTAAACTTATACAGCGATATACGATATTTTTTCGGGGAAGGTTCTTTCTTAGGAAAGTGCCTTCCCCGATTTTTTTCATAAACTTCTCCCTCATCAATCAACGAACAGCTTGTGCTATTGCCGGGGACATTGCGGAGGAGGAGAAGCTGTCTTCTGAAAAAAATTGTTGGTTTATTGCAACAATTGAACGCAGGCCATGAGAGTAATGATATAATATAGTTAGTGAAAACTAACTAAATTATAAAGGAGTAATATTATGGAACTTAAATTCGGAGATATTCAGGAAACCGCTCTCATACCTCTTGCTATAAAGGCGAGCGAAACTACACGTCCAAATGCCCGTATCAAGGACTTCAAGGCAAAGGAAATGATCGATGCCATCGGCGTTGATGTAAGCAAATACGATCCGTTTCTGTCCCATGAGGGAGTGGTCGCAAGAACGATCATGTTCCGTGATAAACTGAAGTCACTGCTGGAAAAGTATCCGGATGCTTTATGCGTAAATCTTGGCTGCGGCTTTGATGACAAGTTCTCCCAGGTTGACAATGGCAAGCTGATATGGTTCGACGTTGATCTTCCGGATCAGATAGCGGTAAGACGGAAAGTCTATCAGGAAAGGGAACGCTGCACAATGCTGGACGGAAGCGCACTTGACGGTGAATGGACGAAGCAGCTTCCGAAGGCAAAAATGAACATCATTGTAATGGAAGGCGTACTGGAATACTTCTCAAAGGCACAGGTAAAGACCTGCCTGAATATGCTCTGTGACAGCTTTGAGCATGGCTACCTTCTTGCAGAGCTTCACTCGCCGTTTCTTGAAAAGCACGGCAAGCATCACGATGCAGTAAAGTATACAAATGCAACCTTTGGCTGGGGCACAAAATCAGGAAGAGAGTACCTCGAACTTGAACCACGAATGAAGTTCGTTTCAGAGAAGAGCTACAATAATGAAATGAAGAAATACTCAGTAAGAGGCAAGCTCTTTGCGGTGATAGGCAAAAATATCAATAACAGACTTGCAGTATTCCGGTGGTGACTTCTTGTTGAATATACAGTTACTATCAGGACTGCTTATTCCGTTTCTCGGCACATCTCTCGGTGCTGGCTGCGTGTTATTTATGAAGAGCAGCCTGAGCAGAAATGTCCAAAGGGCGCTTACAGGATTTGCCGCAGGAGTAATGACAGCCGCCTCGATATGGAGCCTTATTATCCCGGCAATGGATATGTCAGGGAATATGGGGAAGCTTGCATTTGTTCCGGCTGTGACAGGATTCTGGTGCGGAATATTTTTCCTGCTGCTGCTTGACAGTCTGATACCGCATCTGCACATGAATTCGGATAAAGCAGAAGGCCTGCCGTCGAAACTGAAAAGGACAACGATGATGGTGCTTGCGGTAACGCTCCATAATATCCCGGAGGGAATGGCTGTAGGTATAGTGTATGCCGGCTTTCTGACAGGTTCGGCGGACATGACTGCTGGCGGAGCGCTTGCGCTGGCTCTGGGTATCGCAATACAGAATTTTCCGGAGGGAGCTGTTATTTCAATGCCGCTTCATGCTGAGGGTACAAGCAAGGGGAGAGCGTTTGCAGGCGGAGTGCTGTCCGGGTCAGTTGAGCCTGTAGGAGCTATTCTTACAATACTGTTTGCAAGTCAATTATTGCCGATAATGCCGTATCTTCTCAGCTTAGCCGCAGGAGCGATGATATACGTTGTCGTAGAAGAACTGATACCGGAAATGTCCGAGGGAGAGCATTCCAATATCGGTGTGCTGATTTTTTCCGTTGGCTTTACATTGATGATGACACTTGATATCACACTGGCATAAAAAAGTATCCGCCTGCAACGAATCGCAGGCGGATATTTCAATAAAATGGAGAGTAGTATAGATCACTTCTTTACGTTGAATGCTCCCATTCCCGGATAGCAGGCGGAAGCGCCAAGCTGTTCCTCGATACGGAGGAGCTGATTGTACTTTGCAACACGCTCAGAACGTGAAGGCGCACCGGTCTTGATCTGGCAGGTGTTCAGGGCAACTGCGAGGTCAGCTATGGTTGTATCAGCAGTCTCACCTGAGCGGTGTGAAGAAATAGCTGTATATCCAGCCTTGTGAGCCATTTTTATAGCTTCAAGAGTCTCGGATACTGAGCCTATCTGATTGAGCTTGATGAGGATAGAGTTGCCTGCGCCGAGAGAAATACCCTTTGAAAGGCGCTCTGTATTAGTAACGAAGAGGTCGTCGCCAACGAGCTGTACCTTATGACCAATCCTGGCTGTCATTTTCTGCCAGCCTTCCCAGTCCTCCTCGTCAAGACCGTCCTCGATAGAGATTATCGGGTACTTGTCAACGAGAGTCTCCCAGTGAGCGATAAGCTCATCGGATGTGAACTCCTTGCCGGACTTAGGCTGCTTGTAGAAGCCCTTGCCCTTTTCGCTCTTCCACTCGGAGGAAGCAGCGTCCATAGCGATCATGAAGTCCTTGCCGGGCTCGAATCCGGCAGCCTTTACAGCTTCGAGGATCTTCTCGATAGCCTCTTCGTCAGATGTGAGCTTGTTTGGAGCAAAGCCGCCTTCATCGCCGACAGCAGTAACATCGCCCATATCCTTGATGAGCTTCTTGAGTGTGTGGAATACCTCTGCACACCAGCGGAGGGCTTCGCTGAATGAAGGAGCTCCAACAGGCATTATCATAAATTCCTGAGTGTCAACAGCGCTGTCAGCGTGAGCTCCGCCATTGAGGATGTTCATCATCGGAACAGGGAGCTTTGTACCCTGAATGCCGCCGAGGAAGCGATAAAGCGGGATATCGAGAGAAGCTGCTGCCGCTCTTGCACAGGCGATAGATACTGCAAGGATAGCGTTTGCGCCAAGCTTTGATTTGTCCTTTGTGCCGTCAGCCTTTATCATAGCTGCATCAACTGCGTAGATATCGGATGCGTCCATGCCTGTGATAGTTTCATCGATAATTGTGTTGATGTTCTCAACAGCCTTTGTTACGCCTTTTCCGAGGTAGCGCTCACCGCCGTCACGGAGTTCGAGAGCCTCAAATTCACCTGTTGAAGCGCCGCTGGGAGCAGTACCTCTTGCGACCGTACCGTCAGCGAGAGTTATCTCAGCCTCAACAGTAGGATTTCCACGGGAGTCGAGTATCTCTCGTCCCACAACCTTTTCAATTTCTAAATAGTCCATATTATTCTCCTGTATATTTATTTAATGTGAACACTCACATTATTGACGGAAGCAGGCTCGTGTATGCAGGATATCGCACTTATCCATAACCGAAAGGAGCCTGCTGTAATAATTTTATGTTAGAATTACCTAACAAATTAATTATAACAACTGCATGTGGCTTTGTCAATTCATAAACAATTAGTTTGTGCTTACTAACAAAAAGAACGTGAGCATGAGCAGCAACACTGTTGAAACTGACGAAAAATAATGGTGTGCATAGCCTTTGAAGTTAACGCGCACTAATCCGGATATTTCATAAGGTAACAACTCGTGCCTGAACACCTTCCGTGAAATTGATAGCAAAATAAAAAGCATGGTGACTCCCGATATTTGAGGAGTCACCATGCAGTGACATAACAGACTGCTTTTGGCGGGGAAGACTTTTATCAGATGGATCTCTCCTGCATAATTGCATATACCGTTATACAGGTATCATGCACAGGCTGCCTTTTTATTTGCTTTTGTACATATCCTCCAGCCAATGGACCATTTCCATGAAGCCTTCCTCAGTTCTGTCGAATTCGGCTTCGTGCTCGATCTCTGCTTTCATTGAACAGAGCCTTCCGTGCCATGTGAGGGCTTTGAGCTTTTCACCATTCATAATTTTGTATGAGAAATCGTCCTTGCTGCCGGAAAAATCGTTTCCGCTTTCAAAGTAGAAGAATTTTGGTATCTCAAATATCTCTGATACACTCATTATAATACCTCCCCGAAAAGTTCTACCGCCTCACCCAGGTCTTTTATCACCTTGTCTATGTACGGCAGGACGGCTTCGTCCGGCTGAGTAAGGTCTGGCACCATTACTGTGTAGCAGCCTGCGGTGTGTGCAGAGATGAGCCCGTTGGGCGAATCTTCAAATGCGGCACAGGTCTCAGGCGGCAGACAAAGCTCTTTTGCCGCAGAAAGGTATATATCCGGGGCGGGTTTTCCTGTAGTCACCATATCTCCGCAGATAACTGCGTCGAAAAATTCGAGAGCGCCGATGCGGCTGAGGTAGCTGAGGGTGCGCTCACGCTGAGTTGCTGTTGCAACAGCTATCTTTATGCCTGTGTCACGCAGATGATTCAGCAGTCGGAACAGCCCTTTTTTAGTTTCGATGCCGCTTTTGCTGATGAAATCGTTCATAAGCTCAGTGCGTCGGGAGCGGACTTCCTCAGTGGGAAAATCCTGCCCCAACATTTCCTTCAGCTTGGGTATGGAGTATTTTCTGGCCATGCTGCGGACGGCGAAAACGTGTTCATCACGCATATCATAGCCTAATTCAGCAGCGGCCTCCTTCCAGAAGCGGAGGTAGAGCTTTTCGGTGTCGATGATTACACCGTCCATGTCAAAAATTGCACCTTTGAGTTCATTCATGTGATCTTACCTTTAGTTCAATATGTATTTTCAGTGCAGCTTACCGAGGATATATACCATAAGCGCCGGTATGCCCAGCATCACAGCCCCGATGATAAGTCCGCCGAACAACATGAGAAGCATATTACCTTTCGGACACTCAGACCGTTCCTCTTCAGCCGGTGCATATTTTTCCAGCTCGCGCTGATACTCGTTTTCATCGAGCTCACCGGAGCTGAGCATTTCTGCCAGCATTTCCTTTGGTAGCTTTCCGCCGTTTTTCCTGCGAGCTCTTCGTATATCACGCAAGCGTCCGAGGTAAGGGTATACCAGCACAAAGCACACGATACCGCTTACTGCGAACAGTATGCCGATGAAAAGTACGGCTATCGACAGAAATCCAATCACAGTCCATGCCGGAAGGAGAAATATTGTCCCGATCCCGCCTAAAGCTTCAATCATATCGTCCATTATGTAAATGAACGAAAAGAAAGCTGCGAGAAATACAGCACCGAGAATAACGTTCGCAATCGCCAAAATAAGCGTGGAACGGTTCGTTTTATACTTTTTTATTATTCTTTTCACGGTGATACCACCATTTATCACGCTTTCACTCGCAAGCTCGTTCAGTTCTGCGGACGGCGAAAACGTGTTCATCACGCATATCATAGCCGAATTCAGCAGCGGCCTCCTTCCAGAAGCGGAGAGAGCTTTTCGGTGCCGACGATTACACCGTCCATGTCGAAAATTGCACCTTTGAGTTTGATATTTTTCATATTATTTCATGTCGATCAATTGCTTTTTTCAGCCCTTATAGCCGAATGGGAGGATAAAAAATCTTGTTTCTGTGCCATGCAGCCATAAGCAAAAGAGGAAAGAAAAAGCGAATATCATAGCCAATGTTAATGAAGCCTTGCCTACCGTTGTTCTTTTTGAAGGCGGTATTTCCGGATAATAATTATGCAGGTTATCTTCTTTGCCGCGCTGGCAGAAATGATCGATCGTAAATACTATCATTGAGATAAGAAATAAAATAGCAAATGCGATCATCCCAAGCTCGGACAGAAGCAGGAAAAGAACAATTATTCCCATATACGACTCCTTATGGTGTTCAATGGGTGGAAATTGATCCACCCATTGTTTTTGATTTTTTCTCTATAAGAATTTAATCCCAAGTTAAAGTGCCGTAAGCGAAAGCAGACTTACGCCTTACAGATAGTGAACGAGCGAAGCAAGTGTCAACGTGGAGGGCGCAGCTTTCAGCTGCTTACCAGTTTATCATCCAGTCGTACATACCTTCGTACTGACGGGCAGAGCTGTTCCATGAGAAATCAGCCTCCATGTCACGCTTTACCATTTTATCCCACTGGTCACGGTGGTTGTAATAAATATGCTTGGAGTAATTGATAACGCCCAGCATCTCATCGCCGTTATAGTTTGCGAAGGAGAAGCCTGTACCGGTTCCGTCGAACTCGTTGTACGGCTGTACAGTGTCTTTAAGACCGCCGGTTTCACGCACTATCGGTACAGTACCGTAGCGGAGGGAAATAAGCTGAGTCAGGCCGCAGGGCTCGAAAAGCGACGGCATGAGCATAGCGTCAGCTGCGGCGTAGAGCCTGTGGGCAAGCTCGTCTGAGTAAAGTATATTTGCCGAGACTCTCTCAGGGTATTTCCACTGATAATGCTTGAACATATTCTCATATCTTGGATCTCCTGTTCCGATAACAACGAACTGGGTGAACTCGTCGCAGATACGCTCGATAGCGTAATTCACGAGGTCAAGGCCTTTCTGGTCGGTGAGACGGGAGATTATAGCTATCATATACTTATCCTTGTCCACCGGAAGTCCAAGCTGCTCCTGGAGCTTCATCTTGTTGACAGCCTTTTTCTCCTTGACATTCTTTGCATTATACTCAGCGAAGATCTGCTTGTCGTTTGACGGATCGAATACCTTGTAGTCGATACCGTTGACGATGCCTCTCAGGGAGGCAGAGCGTGCTCTCAGGAGACCGTCAAGCTGTTCGCCGTAGAACGGATACTTGATCTCCTCAGCATAAGTCTCTGAAACAGTCGTGATATAATCTGCGTAAACCAAACCGCCCTTGAGCATATTTGCGTTCTTGTGGAACTCAAGTTTGTCAGAGGTGAACATATAGTCCGGAAGAGCAGTGTTGTACTTGAATGTATCTATATCCCAAACGCCCTGGAATTTCAGGTTGTGGATAGTCATTATTGTCTTTGTTGAGCTGTAGAAGGGATTTGTGGCAAAGGCTGTGTGGAGAAACACTGGTATGAGAGAGGACTGCCAGTCGTGGCAATGGATGATATCCGGTCTGAATCCGATAACGGGCAGTATAGCAAGGACTGCCTTGCAGAAGAAAGTGAATCTCTCAATGTCCCACTTCACATCTGAGGAGTATGGAGTGTCGCATTTGAAAAAATACTCGTTATCCACAAAGTAGAACTTGATGCCGTTGTACTCGTATTCCATTATACCAACGTGCTGTCCCTCGGCACGGAGACCGTAGTCCATATAGAAATGGGTAACATATTTGAAATCGCTCCTGTATTTTTCAGGGATACAGGTATAATACGGCATGATAACTCTTACGTCGAATTCATCCTTGTTTATATACTGAGGAAGAGCGCCCACAACATCTGCAAGACCGCCGGTCTTTATGAAGGGAACGCATTCCGATGCTGCAAATAATATGTTTTTCATATGCCAAAACTCCTATCATATTGGATTTGCCGCTGTTTACAGCTTTGCAAGTTATATTATACACCAAAAACCTTTTCAAGTCAATAGAAAAAATATGAATAATGCACATTGAGCAGAAGCTGGAATGGCTTTGGAAAGGCTTTTGCCTGCTTATATGTATAGTATGCACAAAATTAATATTAATTTCAGTTAACTTTAAGATTATTTTAAGGATAAAGGGCTATAATCAGGACATATTAAAGGATCCCTGCGCGTGGGACATTAACTGTATTAAGGAGTTTGATCGCTATGAAAAAATCATATCTTAAAAAGATAATCGCTGGCTTATCAACAGCTTGTGTTGCCGCCTCAGCAATGCCTGTAGTGATACCAGCAGCCTCAGCAGCTGAAACTGCAAAGCTTTACGGTGACGCTGACTGTGACGGACAGGTCAAGATGAACGATGTTGTTCTGGTAATGCAGGCAATTTCAAACGGAGACCAGTACGGTCTTGAAGGCACATCTGACAGAAGGATCACAGAGAAGGGTGTTGACCTTGCGGATGTATACGAAAGAGGCGGCGGCCTCAGCCCTATGGATGCGCTTTCAATACAGAAGAGCCTCCTGAACCTGGTAGAGCTTCCCGAGAGCTTCAAGGAGGGCTATACCGAGCCTGATTCTGAGGGAACTAAGATCCACCTCAACAATACATCTATCACAGTCGAGGGCGATTATGCCGTTGCAGAAGGAAATAAGGTAACTATAACCCATTCCGGTTCATTCTACGTTGACGGTACTCTCGATGACGGCCAGATCATAGTAGCTGTCCCGGACGAGACAACTGATGCGGAGACAGTAAAAATATTCCTCAACGGAGCAAATATCACAGGCAAGAGTGCTCCGGCAATATTCATCTCCAATGCGGAGAATACTTCAATAAACATAGTTGACGGCACTGAGAACAGTGTTTCCGACGGAGATACAGCTTATGCCGGAGACAACCTGGGCGCTGCTGTTATCCAGGCTAAGGACGACCTCACTATAAAGGGCGGTGAGCTTGGAACAGGTATACTTAATGTTACTGCCAATACTCAGGATGCGATCTTCTGCAATAACGATATAAAGATCAACGGCGGTATCATCAACATCAAGACTCTCAATTCAACAGATAAGACAAATGGTATCAACGGTAAGAAGTCACTTACAATAAAGAGCGGAACTCTCAGCGTTGACGCAGAGGGTGACGGAATCAAATCCGGAAAGGGCGCTGTTGAGGTAAGCGGCGGAAAGATATCTATAAAGGCCGGCAATGACGCTGTTCAGTCCGAAACTACTATCGACATAAGCGGAGGTCTGCTTGTTGCAGGCGGTGACCGTGGACTTACTCCCGGAACAGCTCTCAATATAACCGGCGGTTCAGTATATGCCACAGCCACAGATTATCAGGTGGATACAAAGCTCATGTCCGGAACTACCCAGACTACAGCTCTTCTGAACTGTATCGATGATACTACAAATGAAAAGGACGGTACATGGAAGAAGGCAAACGCTATCGCTCCAAACGGCGGAAAGGTAGAGTTCACAAAGAAGTATAAGTACGTTCTTATCAGTGATACAAGCATAAACGGTGCAAAGTCCTGTTCATTCACAAATGTTTCCACCGGCAATAAGGTAACTCATACTGACGGAAAGCAGACACAGTTCCAGCTCAGCCTTGTAACTGTATTTGAAAATGTTGATCCTTCCGGAATCCAGACAGCTGAACAGCCGGAAACTCCTGATACTACAGACGGCTATACTATCACTCTCAGCGGAAAGACTATAACCTCCAACGCACCGGCAGATGCGTGCTCTGTCAGTAATGGCTCGCTGACTATCAAGAAAGAGGGAGAATACACTGTTACAGGTGAAGCAGAGGGCGTTCAGATAATTGTTGATGTTGATAAGACAGCTTATCCGGATTCAGTGGTAAAGCTGAATTTTGCCGGTGCCAAGATGACCAACACTTCAACTGCACCGATATATGTTGCTTCAATAGGCGATGAAGTGCAGATCATCGCAAAGAAGGGCACAGAGAATACTATTTCTGACGGCACTTCCCATACACAGACTTATACTGACAGCGATGGCAAGGAAAACACTGTTGAGGGAGCGATATTCGCCCGTGACGATATAAAATTCAAGGGCACAGGTACTCTCACTGTAAACGGAAATCAGGATGACGCTATAGTTTGCAAGAACGATATCAAGATCTATAACGGCACAATAAATGTGAATGCGGTGGATGACGGTATCCGTGGCAAGGACAGCGTGACTATCGGTGATGATGCAAAGTCTGACGGCTCAGAGGTGGATTACAGCAATCTCAAGCTCACAGTAAAGACTACTGCCAGCGGAGACGGCATAAAGGCAACTGCCACAGATACAGCTACAGACAAGACATACGGCGTAGTTACAATAAACGGCGGTACTGTTGATATAAAGTCTGTTGCAGACGGCATACAGGCTGAGCAGGGCTTCGTTATGAACGGCGGCGATGTCAATATCTACACCTATCAGGGCAGCTCCTATACCGGCAGCGGCTCATCATCCAGCACCGGCGGCTTCAATCCCTGGGGCGGTATGCAGGACGGAAACACAAACAAGTCGGATATATCTGCGAAGGGCATAAAGGCAGTAGGTCTGTATGCTTCTGACGGAACTACCTACCAGAGCAAGGGCGATATCACTATCAACGGCGGAAAGCTTACTATCGATTCCTCCGATGACTGCATCCACTGCGGAGGAGATATGAAGCTCACTGGCGGAATACTTTCCCTTGCTTCTGCTGATGACGGCGCACATTCCGACCATAGTCTCACTATCGGAAACGGAAGCGCAGATACATTTGACGATATAATGATAACTGTTACAAAGGCCTATGAGGGCATAGAGGGACAGAATATCACCCAGAACAGCGGTACTGTACTTGTAACGAGCACAGATGACGGATTCAATGCTGCCGGCGGCGCAGACAGCTCCGGCGCAGGAAATCCCGGCGGTCCCGGAGGCCCCGGACGTCCCGGCGGACAGCAGTGGGGACAGGGCAGCATGGATACCTCCGGCACTTCATACTGCATGACCTTCAATGGCGGTCTTGCACTGGTGAATGTAACTGACGGCGACCATGACGGCTATGATTCCAACGGCGATATAAAGCTGAACGGCGGTATACAGATAACAAACGGCAACGAGCCCTTTGACTGCGGCGACCATGGAAACACCATATCCGTAAATGGTTCCACATGGGTAAGCAACTGCCGCAGCGGCGGAATGCAGATGGGCGGCAGCGAAATGAGCTACTCTGTATACAAGTCTTCAAGCACTTCTGCAGGCACACGCCTTTCTTTAGTAAGCAATGACAAGGTTATCGTATCCTTCCTTACCGGC
>JAAYBK010000008.1 GCA_012718885.1 Ruminococcus sp.
AATGCGCATCCGGCAGCATATCTCTCAGAACCTGTAGAGACCCTGTTGGCTAATGTGGTTGGCGTAAACGAGCTTCTCAAATATGCCCATACCGCTGGTACTAAAAGGGTCCTTTATATTTCCTCCAGCGAGGTCTACGGAAAGAAGGAGGCTCACCGTCCCTACAATGAGGACGATTACGGATTCATAGATATCCTCAATACCCGTGCCTGCTATCCTTCAGGAAAAAGAGCTGCCGAGACGCTCTGCGTTTCATACTACCAGCAGCATAATATAGAAACTGTCATCGTCCGCCCGGGACATATCTACGGCCCTACAGCTACTCCTATGGACAGCCGTGCAACAGCACAGTTCGTCAGGGACGTTCTCGCCGGAAATGACATCCTTATGAAGAGCGCCGGAAGTCAGCTCAGATCCTACTGCTACTGTATGGACTGTGCTACTGCTATACTGTTTGTGCTCCTGAAGGGTAAGCCTACTGAGGCATACAATATCTCCAACCGTGACTCTATCGTAAGCATAAGACAGATCGCTGAGGAGATAGCAAGAGCTTCCGGCAGGAAGGTCGTGTTTGAAGAGGCATCAGAGGCCGAAAAGAAGGGCTTTAATATGATGGACAATTCCAGCCTTACTTCAGACAAGCTGGAAGGCCTTGGCTGGAAGGCTTCCTATTCTCTTGAGGAAGGCGTAAAAAGTACCATAGATATCATGAAGGGATAAGATATGAGTAAAATATTATCTATTTCGATAGCTGCATATAATGTAGAGGCATATATCCGCAACACTCTCGATTCTCTCATTGATCCTGAGATCATTGACGATATAGAGGTGTTTGTTGTGGACGACGGCGGAAAGGACGGCACTCTGGATATCGTCAAGGAGTATTCTGATAAGTATCCGGGTTCAGTTTTCGGCGTCCATAAGGAGAACGGCGGCTACGGTTCTGTTATCAATAAGAGCGTTGAGCTGGCAACAGGCAAATACTTCAAGCAGCTTGACGGCGATGACTGGTTCGATACCGAGAATCTTAAGAAGCTGGTGAACCTGCTGAAGACCATCGACACCGACGCTGTGTATACTCAGACAAATGAGGTGTATGAGGGTACGGACAAGATTGTGAACAGCGATCTCTTTGCAAATCTTGAAGAGGGCAGGCATTCCTTCTCGGACGCTGAGTTCAGAAAGCCCATATCCATGCACTCCACCACTGTCAAGACAAAGATACTCAAGGATATGAAGCTCAGTATAACCGAGCATTGCTTCTATACCGACGTTGAGTATGTAAACTTCCCGCTGCCTTACCTAAAGACATTCTATGTCTGCCATTTCCCTGTATATATGTACAGACTTGGCAGAGAGGGACAGAGCGTCAGCCCGGAGGGTATCAAGAAGCACTACAAGGAGCATGAAAAGGTATTCTTCCATATCGCTGATGTATACAACTCACTGAAAGACAAGAACAAGAAGAAGCTCCTGATGCTCAGGCTCCGCAAGGAAGTTGCTTCACAGTGCAAGTATTATTGTATGCTGGACAGAAGTGCTGAGAACAAGAAGCAGCTCAAGGAGTTTGTGAACAGAGTTGAAGAGGTCTGCCCGAGAGCCCTTTCAGAGGCAAAGAAGTACAGCAGATTCGTAAAGCTCCTTTGCGGATCAAAATTCATGCTGTATCCGTTTATGAAAAAAATGATATGATCTTGTATGCAGGAGATAGACTTTGAAAATAAGAATTAAACGAAAACTTGGTTTTTCTTTGGACTGCAAGATAAGCGCCTATGAATTTCTATTCTGGGTGGCATATATTCCGTGGCTTTTCTGGTATGCCATAAAAGCCACTACTTTTTCGGATTTTTTACCCGGAGTAACTACCAAGCTCATATCTGTATACGTTATCGGAGTGCTTGGCGCAAGGTGGTTCATAAGAGGAAGATATACAGTCCGGCGTGTAATAATGACGGTAGCATTCTTCGGCGGATTTATGATAAGCTATATCATTACGTCAAGGATCACTTTTATTGCAACGATGTTCGTCATCCTGTCGGCTTATGATGTCAATTTCAAAAGGATAGTAAAGGTCAGCCTTGCCATATTCCTGGCTGTGATGTTCATGGCAATTGCGTGCAGCAAGGTGGGCATAATACAGAACTACGTTTTCGTTCAGGAAGGCCGTACAAGAGAGTCGCTGGGATATACTTACGCCGGACTTATAAACGTCATGTTTATGAACTGCTTCTACATGATAATGTACCTTCTTGGTGATAAGATGAAGTTATGGCATTGGATCATTGGTATAGGATTGATGTCTTTTTTCTATATAAAAACACAGACAAGAACGGATATGTTTATAATACTGGGACTGTTCGTACTTTGGCTGCTCTTGTTAAGAAGAAAGACATTTACTACCGACAGATTCATATTCAAAGCAGCAGCTACGCTTATTTATCCGTTTGTGGCTGTTCTTAGTATAGTGCTCACGTTTATCTATAACGATAGGAACAGAACATGGCAAAAAATAAATGAAGCTCTCTCAAGCCGTCTGAACCTTGCAAGGAAAATGTATCTCAAAGAGGGCTATAACCTCTTCGGACATGATATAGAGCTTGTCGGAAATACATCTGTATTGGTCGGAAACAAGCGTGAATCCGATTACAATTATATCGATAACGGATATCTTCAGGTAGCATTCCTTTACGGTTTATTCACACTTGGCGTACTTGTCATTGCATATACTGTTGTCACAAGGTATGCTGCGAAGAAT
>JAAYBK010000109.1 GCA_012718885.1 Ruminococcus sp.
ATTTAAAGCAGAGATCGATATAGAACATGGCATCGCTTTGAGAATACAGTGTATAGATGATGATTATGTGGAAGATCTCTATTTTGAAAATGTTGAGATAGATATTCCATTAGAGCGGAAGGAGCCTGACCTCACCGGAAGAGAAATCGTTGAAGGATATTATGGTGAAAATGGTGGGGAATGGAATATGAAGACCGAAAACATCAGTACAGATCAAGCCGAATGAAAAAGTGTGTTAATGATATTCATATAATACTAAGAGCCCTCTCACGGTCTGAAGTGAGAGGGCTTTTGCCATTGAAAGAAAATGGTATGGTATCAGGAGGTCATTCCTTGAATTTGCTCCTGTATCTGACTGGTGAAACACAGGCATATTTCACGAAGGATCTTGAAAAATGCTCATAGTTCTGATATCCGCACATATACGATATCTCCTTAGCCGAAAGATCCGTATTAAGCAGAAGCTGTTTTGCATATTCCATGCGGCTCGTCCATACGTCCTTCATACAGGATATCCCGTAACGTGATTTGTACAATCTCTGGAAATGGGACGGTGATATATTGAGCTTTTCCGCCATATCTATCACATTCCATTCTCTTGCAGGAGAGCCGTAGATATCACGCCTTATTTTTTCGAGCTCAATATCGTAATAATTATGCTTCTCATTTGGCTCCGGACAGCAGTACCGGCTTGTATGGAGCAATATTGCCCGCAGCAGATGATCGAGTGTGTCATTCTTTTTAGGTATCTCAGAATGGAATATTTCATCACAGGCATGGACAAGCTCTGAAATGCTGTCATCCCCGAGCTTTACAGGAACATTGAATCGCAGGCCGAGGCTGTCGATAAAATCGACGTCTTCTTTTTCGATGCTGAATCTTATCCAGTCGTCGCAGTATTCCTCCCCGTCGCCGTATATACAGTGCGGGACACAGCTTTGTACGATAAAGACTGTATTTTTTTCGACATGAAACTCATTCTCACCCATTAACAGTCTTCCCTTTGACTGAACAAGTATGAGCTGTGTTCCGAAGTGACCGTTAGGACGCTCAATGCAGAGATCTGCTTTATGCTTCCAGTGCCAGCCAAGCTGATAGATTACCATTCCCTCACACCCTTTCATACAGTTGCCTTAAATACATTATAAAGGCTTAACACAGATATGTCAATGGTATTTTTCATCATTTCTGCAATAAAAAGTCAAGTTAATGATAGGATTGTTCATTGTAAGAATATGAATAAAGTGTTATTATTTAATTGACAGATGAGGGACGTCCCCCAAAAGTAAGCTTTAATTTAATTAAACTTTAACAGGGGGTATTTTAAAATGAGCAAATATATAAGAAGGCTGACTGCGGCAGCAGCTTCGATTGCTATAGCTTCTGCAACAGGTACAGTTATGCCTGCCGGCAGCACAGCAGATGCTGCCTATGGCGTTGGAGGAAACGGCAAGGCCATAATGGAATATCTTGACCGTGGTATATATGCTGTAAGATCCGGAAACGGTATGTTCGTAAGCTGGCGCTGGAACGCCGATGATCCGGATACAGCGGAATTCAGGCTATATCGTGATGACAAGCTGATATATACCAGCAAATCAGGAGATGCAACCTGCTTCCAGGATAACGGCGGAAGCGCTTCGTCGAAATATCGTGTTGACTGTGTGGATAACGGAAAGATAATCTCCTCACAGAACTGCAAATTCACATCAGGAAGCAGTTATTTTGACATAAAGCTGAATCGTCCCGGAAGCCAGTATTCGCCCAATGACTGCGCTGTAGGAGATGTAGACGGAGACGGACAGTACGAGATATTCCTTAAATGGGATCCGTCAAACTCCAAGGACAATTCACAGAGCGGTAAGACAGATAACGTATATATCGATTGCTACACCCTTGAGGGCAAGCAGCTATGGCGTATAGACATGGGGCAGAATATTCGTGCCGGCCAGCATTATACACAGCTTTGCGTTGCTGATTTTGACTGTGACGGCAAGGCAGAATTCATCACCAAGACTGCCGACGGAACAAAGGACGGCACCGGAAAGATCATCGGCAACGGCAGCAAGAGTTATGCCAACGGAAACGGATATATCCTTGAGGGCGCTGAATATCTGTCGCTCTTTGACGGAAAGACCGGAAAATGCCTTGATACAATAGATTATCCTGTTCCGAGAGGCAAGGTGAGCGACTGGGGAGACAATTACGGAAACCGTGTTGACCGTATGAACGGCGGTATCGCCTACCTTGACGGAGTACATCCTTCCGCCATATATGGCAGGGGATATTATACAAGACTCACCTGGTCAGCAGTTGATGTCCGGGACGGCAAGCTCGTAAAACGCTGGGTATATGACAGCGGAAACAAAGGCGGTGCATATGGCAACGGATACCATAATGTTATGGTA
>JAAYBK010000110.1 GCA_012718885.1 Ruminococcus sp.
ACAGGATTGTTCTTCGACCATTCCTTCACGAAATCCAGCATCAATGTATTCTGCTGCGTGGAGTTCAGCCCCTCGCACTGATAATCAGTTGCGGTTGCAAGAAGAGTTCCTCCGGTAATATCGATAGTTCCTTCACAGCGGATACCTCTGTCGCCACAGGCAAGAACTTCTCCTCCGCTTACAGTGAGGGCAGTCTCAGCCTGCAAAGCGTCCTTGCCGGACTTTATGCGTACAGTTCCTCCCTCGATATCCAGGCTGCCCTTTGAGGATTTCAGGCCGTCGCCCTCGGAATCGATATTAACTTCACCGCCCTTGACTGTAACAGATTTCTTGCCCTTTACAGCGTCATTTCCGTTTTCCTTGTCAAGTGTATTTATGTTCACCGTACCTCCGGTGATCTTTATATCGTTGTTGCATACCAACGCCGGCTGGACGTTGGCCGTTATTGTGAGTACGCCTGTACCCTCATCTCCGGCCTTGATCGTCAGATCGTCCTTGGCTTCAACGAGGGCATATTCCAGATAGTCTCCGGAATAGAGCGTGCTGCCGTCTGATATGCTGTTTTCAGTTCCATCCGCTAAGGTTATGGAGGTTTTCTCTGCGTTCTTTACAAGTATCGCCGGGCCGCTGACACCTGTTAGCGATACATTGTCAAAAATAAGCTTTACCGTTCCCGGATCTGCCTTCTCATCGGGTACTGCAACGCAGATCTGTCCGTCATTGAGTGTACCGTCGATAAAGAACGTTCCGGAATGACTGATCGTCACTGTTTTGCCGCTGACAGAGACGTTCTTGCCCTCAGTGGTGATCGAATCCTTCTTGAGGTGTATGTATGCCGGCTCCGTTTCCTCTTCTACAGGCTCCACATAGCCCGGAGCATATGACTCCGGAAGGTCGCACAGCTTCAGAAGATAACGCTGTATCGTCAGGGCATCCATGGGAGTGATTCCTCCCCCACGCTCATATACATCTCCCCTGTCAGCACCCTCGTCTGTGAGATGTACCTCTGCCATTCCGTCGATACCATACATTCCCGGATTAGACATTGACTGCATTATCAGCACTGCGTCCGACATACCAACCGAACCGTCGCAGTTTGCGTCACCGTAGACAGTGTCCTTTGCAGCTGAAGCCTCCAACGCTCCGGCTGAGCCTGCGATACAGGCCGATAGCAGGCCTGCAAGCAAAAATTTTTTCTTCATAGAAATCATCCTTACAAAATAAAGTAAAAAAACATTTCGTCCATCCTCACGGATGGGCACTTATGACAGATCAGTAAGCCCTTACATCAGCATGGACTGTCCGATCCCGGACGTTCTTGCCGACATTCCTGTACCCCACGCATAACAGCCTGTCAGCATGGCGGTATCATTCCCAATCCTCATTCGTACATGAACAGTTTTATATCTATGATTATTGAACAAGCGCCGCCCCCCCGCTCAACCTTGCCTGCTCCTTCAGTCCTTTGCTCCGGAGGACTGACTATTTCCTGCGGTCATACACACAGGATCCTTCCGGATCGCCGGATTTTCACAGCATACAGGCATTATCAGCGCTTTATCCAAGCTCTGCGATGTGATTTCAGTCATCATCTATTATTAATTATGCATAAAATCAGCATCACTTAGCTGCAATTTATATTCATGTTCCTGAGCTTAATATACATCATTGCAACGCAAATTGTAAAGTATTTGCGAACATTTCCGCAATTTTTGATATTTTTACCGCAATATCCGACCGATCAGCAATATACCGCCGGCATCAGACAGTGATACACAAAAAATAAGGAAGCAGTTGATCTGCTTCCCCATCATATACTGTATAAATTAACGCTTATGCGTTCAGCAGCTTTTTAGAGCGTTTCTCGATGTACATCAGCTTATCTGCACGGCGTATGAGATCTTCGATATCCGTCTCATCACTCAGCATATCTGTTACAACGCCAACACTTGCAGATATTTTATAATCTGTCTTTGAATGGCGGTTGTGCTCGTCTATGGCAGAGCGTATCCTTGCGGTTATCTCATCGGTATCACACCTTCCGGCAATGAAACCTATCATCTCGTCACCGCCGTATCTTACGCATATAGCGTCAGGCGGACAGGCTTCCTTCAGCGTCTGTGCAACGATCCGTATTGCATTATCGCCGGAGAAATGGCCGTAATTATCATTTATTCCCTTGAGTCCGTCAAGATCGGACAGCACAACTGTTATCTCAGTACCGTATGGCAGCTCATTAACTGCCTCTATGTACTTCTTGTTGAAACTTGTGCGGTTATAAAGGCCGGTGAGGTAGTCACACATATACATACTCTCCACAC
>JAAYBK010000111.1 GCA_012718885.1 Ruminococcus sp.
ACTTCTGCTGCGTGAACAGCAGGAGCAGACTAATATGGACGAAGCTGCCAAAGCTGAGCACCGGGACCGTATACAGGCGCTTTGCAACTTCATTAATTCCCAGCCGCGCACCATCACGAAGTTTGATGGGACGCTGGTGAGAAAACTGCTGAAGGACGTGAAAATATGCGATGTCTTTATCGAGTTCCGTTTCAAGTCTGGGACATCGGTTATTATTGAGAAGTGAATAGATAATAGGCCTGCTGGTATCGCGTGATATTGTTCATACGGTATCAGCAGCCTTTTTTTGTTTACCCCTTGCATTTCCACATATATCATGCTATAATGAAATTAAGCAGCAATATGCTGCAAATTCAAAGAATGGTAGGTGGATTATATGAAACTCAAAAATATCACAGCAGTTTTTTTAACTGCAACATTGTTATTCTCGTCTGTGCCGGTATCATATCCGTCATCTATATTTGCAGCTGAAACTGTATCAGAGGTTCATGCAGAGATACCGCTGGATTCTGATAATGTACGCTTTACAGTCGTTGACTACGATACGGGAGAAAAGATAGCATTGGACAAGGAGTTCAGCTATTTCGCTATCGTCCCCTATATATGGGCCAGTGACGACACACAGCAGAATCCAAGTACCGTTTATTTATACCCCGATTCCAATCCGTATATATGGGAACAAACCATTTTCGAGGGTGAGACAATTAATGCGGGACTTGCTGACGGTTCTTTGAACGATAATTATTATCTCCCCGATGATTATGAAGAGATAACCAGATATGAAAATGGTTCTGTGGATGTAGTGATAAAGCTGAAAAGCAACGAAGGCTTTGAGCTTCCACCAGGCTCCGTAAGAGTAACTGTTACGGATGGAGATACAGGTGAGCTTATCCCTGATGAAGTGTTTGCCAAAGCCCCTCTTACAATCGGAACAAATATAGTTACTAAAGGCGGAGTTACAGGGCCGATTATCATGGTAGAAAAAAATCGTGCTGTAATAAAGGAGAATCTTGCTTCTCTTTATAAAAGTGCTGATAAATTTGAGCTGTATTTTGACGGAGAATCAGAAATAAAGGTCTACGATAACAATTCTATGGATATTTTCCTGACAACTGCTCCTAAGGCTGAAGCTAACGGAGATGTTAACGATGACGGCGAATTCAATGTTGCCGATGCTGTTTTGCTGCAAAAGTGGCTGCTTGCCGTGCCGAACACGCATCTTGTGGACTGGAAGGCGGCTGATTTCTGCAATGATAATGTTCTGAATGCGTTTGATCTGTGCTTGATGAAACAGGAATTAACGAAAAAAATGGTTACAACCTATGTAGAACCGGATGAGCGGTTTGAGTGGGGCGTACCTTTCTACGTTGTGAAGGATGGGTTGAAGATGTATTCCGGGCCTGATGAAAGCTATGACGTCATCGCTTCTATTCCGGCAGATACACGCATGACCGAAACCGGTGCGATGAACGGCAACAGCACATGGCTGTTTACCGAATACAACGGACAGTGTGGCTGGATCAACACGCTGGGAGCAGACGGCAAAATGGTGATCTATTTTGAAGAAGCCCCCAAGAAACCTGTCATCTATCTCTATCCCGAAGAAGAAACCAATGTTCATGTGGAATTGGAGCTGACAGAAGCCGACCTCTCCACAACCTATCCGAAATACAACAATGGCTGGGATGTGGTCGCCTATCCAGACGGAACGCTTGTGAACAAGGCGGACGGTTCACATCACAAGTATCTCTTCTGGGACGCTGTAAACTGCCGTACACGCTTCGATTTCTCCAAGGGCTTCTGTGTGGCAGGCAGCGATACAGAGTCTTTCCTCAAAGAAAAGCTCACATACATGGGCTTGACCGAGCAGGAGATGAATGAGTTTATTGTATACTGGCTGCCGCTTATGGAGCATAATGCGTATAACCTCATATCCTTCCAGGGCGATGCCTATACAAATTCTGCGAAGCTGAAGATCACACCGACACCCGATAGTGAGTGCCGTGTCTTTATGGCGTATGTTCCGCTTGAAAATGCTGTGGCAATCGAGCCTCAGCAGCTTGAGACCTTTGAAAGAAATGGCTTCACAGTCGTTGAATGGGGCGGTGCTGAAGTCAATACATTCAACGTGAAATAAATATTAAAATTTAATCCCCCTCATCAGGTAGCGAGTCAAAGTGCTTGGTGAGGGGGATTTTTTGTTTTATGGTAAGTCTTTCAGAAGAGGCTGAAATTGCTTTATTATCTTACTAACATTTTCTCCGGGAAGAATTTTACACAGTTCACTATTATCAAGAATTTTCAGGGAGAAAAAGCAGGCTGCATAAATGAGCAACCCCGTATCTGTGATACGGGGAATTTCATCTATTCCTTTGCCCATGACGCATCTGTAAGGCCAAGCAGGGCTTTGTACCGGCGGCCTGCATCCTGCAACGTCCGATCTTCCGGTATATCATATGCCTCATCAAGAATCCTGACTTCCACATCAAATGTCCAGTCATCGATTGCAAGGGAAGAATTGTATATCTGTCCTGGATTCTCCTCTGCATTGATCTCCAGCATTGTACCATCAGTCAGATAAATCGTATAATCCAGACCGATTGTAACAATTCCTTTCACATTGCCAAGTACAGGATGTGTAATCCTTTCAATCTCCAGTTTTTTTCGTATGAAAGAATTGCTTTGATAAAGCTCATTGAAAAAGAAATGATTATTCTCATCGCTGGGAAGATAGAACCAGTCTTTGTCTCCAACGATGATTGTCTGGTCAAGTTCATACCAAGCTGCAGTCCATTTCAGGATCATGTCAGCGACTCCTTTCTTTCTACATGCATCACTGGATTCATTATGGATTCTGATATCAAATCTGAATGCTCAGATGCTGATATCCGTTACAACCCATTCATTTTCCTCAAGCGGATAGGTGCTGCCGCAGAACGGGCAGACTTTGACCTTTGCCGCATCGAAACTTGCACTGCAGGACGGACAGGTTACAGCCATGACAGAAAAGCCAAGATCGGTCGGCTTTTTGATAATTTTCCGCAGACTCATGTGGATCCTGTCGGACTCACGGAGGATTTTACCGCCGCGGTAGTGCAGGCTGTCGGTATAAAACGTGAGCGAAACATCGCAGA
>JAAYBK010000112.1 GCA_012718885.1 Ruminococcus sp.
AAAACTGAAAGTTTTAGGAAGGGAGTTTGAGGGTGACTCCCCGCAGTGCGGGGAGATGTCACGCAGTGACAGAGGGGACCGCCTCCGTCAGAGGAACCCTTTTTCAAAAGGGTTTCCCTCAATATCTCACCTATAACTGCTATGTAAGCATCACACTAAAAGTGCGCCTTTCGCATCTCATGCGTTAGGGTCGAGTGTTGTGTACTTCTGGAGCAGATATTCCTGTATTCTGAGAGCATCCTGCGGAGTAACACCGCTGGTCTTATTCTCATATACATTTGCATTGCGCTTGCCCTTGGCAGTGATATGTTTCTCGTCTGTACCGTCCTCACCGAATCTGTCTCCGTTGGATATGCTCTGCATTATGAGAACTGCGTCATTCATCTTTACAAGGCCATCGCAGTCTGCGTCGCCCCACACGATATCCTTATCAGGATCTTCTGTAGGATCTGTAACATCAGGGATGTCCTTCTCCTCACGGTCGCCAACTACTCCGTAATAAGCGGACTTTGCCTTGTAATTGCCGTCGAAGAGAAGCGGAACGCCTTCCTTTCTCCAGCTTCTGTCGTCAGTAACGCCCCAGAATACAACTGCGGAGATACTGTCAGCGTGCTTCTGCATGATATCCATCATTTCGCCGTAGAACTTCTTCTGCTTTTCAAGGTTGTCAGAAGATGAGCTCTCTATTGTAGCGTCGAACTCAGTTACCTGGATATCAACGCCGGCCTTTTCAAGAGTTGTAAGGAGCTGATCGTACTGGAAAGGCTGTGGCCAGAGTGAATTTATATTACAGTGGCACTGAAGTCCGAGACCGTCAAGTACACCCTTAGCCTTAAGTCTTGTAGCCAGCTCGACCATAGCGTTTGTCTTGCCTGTTGACCACTCGTTGTAGTCATTGTAGTAGAGCTTGCAGCCCTTAGGCGCATACTCTCTTGCGAATTCAAAAGCGTAATCTATGAATGAGTTGTCGCCGAACACCTGTACCCATGCAGACTTCTCTGAACCGCTCTGTCCCTGTGCACCCGGTTCACGGGCAGTACCCTGATCTGTGAATGCTTCGTTTACAACGTCGCAGGCATAGAAATCAACATCAGGATAGAGCTTTACAAGCTCTGTGAAATAGTTCTTGATGTAGTTCTCCATACGCTTTATCATTTTTTCTTTGGATACCCATTTTCCGTCATCCTTATAGCCTTCCTTGAAGAACCAGTCCGGAGTCTGGCTGTGCCATACGAGGGTATGAACTCTTACAGGTATCTTGTTCTTCTTGCAGTAGTTCAGCATTGGCTTTGCTGCTGAGAAGTTTATCTGAGGATTGGTATCGTCATCGTTCTCCTCTGCATACTTCTGGTTAGCTTCCTGGCCGAGAACGAACTGCGGCTTCATCTCATTTCCTGCTGTAAGGCTTCCACTGAAGTGCTTAGCAACAAGATCCATGAAGGACTTGGAAGAGAGGTTGTCTGCTGTGATAGCAGTACCGATCTTGAAATCATCGGCAAAAACCTTTCTTACTGACTTGATATCAGTCTCGATGGGGATGATCGGAACTTCTGTAATAGTGAAATCGTCGATATAGATAGGATCCTGTCCTCCTTCAACGTATACAGTAGGGTCAACCATTTCGTCAGTGAAGCTGATCTTGAGGTTCTTAACAGTATACCATTCGCTGGTGCTTATGTTCTGGATGAGATTGCTGTAATGAGCTGTTCCGTCCGGATCGTTATACTGGAAGCTTACGGTATTGCTTGTGTAATACTTGCCTCTGAACTTGAAGCTTACGTAATACTCTGTATTTGGCTCGCAGACCTTGTTAAGATGGAATGCCGGACCATTCCATGTATCTGAACGGCCGCTTGCATAGAGAGATGTTGTTCCGCTTGAAGCTACATCAGTAGCAGTGCTGATCTCTGTTGTATCATCTCCGCCTCTGTTAGTGAAGTAGGATACGTCTCCGTCCTCAAAGTCTGTGGAGTATACTACCTTGCCGCTGTCTGATGCCGCCTTTGCACCAGTAGTTCCGGCAGCGATAACTGCTCCTGCTGATGAAACTGCTGAAGTAAGAGCCATGGCTGCACCCATTGCTCCTGCAAGCAGTTTTTTGTTGAGATTGCCTTTCATGTTTTTTCCTCCCAAAAAATAATTTTGTAATCTCATTTTACCACGATATGTACAAAAATTCAATGCAAATACTGAATATCCGCAACATTTGGCAAGGAGAAATTTAATTCTGGTCAGCAGCATAAAAAAACAGCCTCCCGTTATGGGAGGCTGTAAGCGTTATTATTTACACCTGTTTATCAGGACCACATCGGAAGCTGTGTGCCGCCGAGGAGGAAGAGCTGGATAGCGTAAGCATCCTTAGGTGTGAGCTTTGATCCGGGAACGAAGCAGTCAGCATTTACTGAACCCTGAGGAGTGATGTGTGTACTCTCTCTGCCGTCCTCACCGAATCTGTCAGCGTTTGAGATAGCCTGCATTACAAGAACTGCATCGTTCATCTTTACCTGACCGCTGCAATCTGCATCTCCATAGAATGGAGCCTTAAGACCAGGAGTTGTACCATTTGTTGTTGTAATAGGCTTTGTAGTTGTAGTAGTTGTTGTTGTAGAAGTTGTTGTTGTTTTCTTTGTGGTTGT
>JAAYBK010000113.1 GCA_012718885.1 Ruminococcus sp.
CGGAGCAGTGATATCGCTGCGTGACCTTATGGACATCGCAGCTATGCTCAGGCAGATAAAAGGTCTTGCAGACTGGTATGCCCACTGTGAGAACATCGAGACTGAGCTGAGCTACCTCTTTTCCAGACTACAGCCCAATGACTGGCTGCTGGAGAAGCTGGAGCGCTCGATCATATCCGAAAATGAGATAGCCGATGCTGCAAGCCCTGAGCTGGCAGCTATCAGGCGCAAGATAAACCGTGCAGGTATGCAGCTCCGTGAGACTCTGGACAAAATGGTGAAGAACAAGACCACCCAGCAGTACCTTCAGGAGAGCACTGTTACTATCCGTGACGGCCGCTTCGTGCTGCCTGTAAAATCGGAATACCGCGGCCAGATCAGCGGACTTATCCACGACACCTCCGCCACTGGTCAGACTATATTCATCGAGCCTATGGCCATCGTTGAGGCCAATAACGACATCCGTATCCTTGAGGGCAAGGAGCAGGAGGAGATCGAAAGGATCGTCCGGGAGCTCTGCCGTGAGTGCGGAGATTATGCGGATATACTCAGCGAAAATTACAAGATCTGCACCGAGCTGAATCTGTACTTTGCCAAGGCAAACCTTGCAGCAAGACTTCGCTGCTCGCTGCCGGAGATAACCGACGACGGAAGGATGTTCCTGAAAAAGGCGAGACATCCTCTCATCGACCGCAATAAGGCAGTGCCGATAGATCTCTCTCTTGGTGAGGATTACCAGACACTCATCATCACCGGTCCCAATACCGGCGGTAAGACTGTTGCACTGAAAACTGCGGGACTGCTCAGCGCCATGACTATGTGCGGACTGCTGATACCTGTTGCCGACGGCAGCCGTATCTCCGTATACGACCATATCCTTGCGGATATCGGTGACAGTCAGAGCATCGAGCAGAATCTTTCCACATTCTCCTCCCATACGAATAAGGTCATCGAGATACTGGATACAGCCGACGAGAGGTCTCTGGTGCTCCTTGACGAGCTGGGCTCAGGCACCGATCCGGTAGAAGGTGCGGCACTTGCGGTATCCATTATCCGCCGGCTCATGGAGAACGGCGCAAAGATAATGGTGACAACTCACTATCAGGAGCTGAAGGTTTTCGCTATCGACAGCGAGAACGTGGAGAATGCATCATGCGAGTTCGATATAGAGACGCTGAGGCCTACATACAGGCTTATCGTGGGTTCTCCCGGAAAGTCCAACGCCTTTGCAATATCCGAGAGCCTGGGTATGCCGGCTGACATTATCGAGGACGCAAAGAGCCGTGTCAGCGAGGCCAATACAAGGCTGGAGGTAGTCATCGGCAAGCTGGAAGCTTCAAGAATGGAACTGGAAAAGCAGCGTGAGGAGATCACAAGGCTGAAAATAGAGGCTGCCGAGCATGAGGAGACACTCCGCAAAGAGCGTGAGGAGCTGGAAAAAACAAAGGCCGACGAGCTGGAAAAGGCAAGACTGCGTGCGATGACCATAATCGAGCAGACCAAGGCAGAATCCAACGAGTTGCTTGACGAGCTGGAAAAGCTCCGCAAGGAGAAGGACAAGAAGGACTTCAGCTCAAATGTTTCCGGCATGAAGTCCAAGACAAAGCAGAGCTTCAACAAGATGTACGACACTGCGAATCCGGTTGAGAAGCGTGATCCCAACGAGGGATATGTCCTGCCAAGAAAGCTAAGAAGAGGTGACACGGTATACGTGGTAGACCTCCAGCGCAAGGGAATAATCTCCGGCGAGCCTGACGGCAGCGAGTTCGTATTCGTGCAGATGGGCGTAATGAAGACCAAGATGAACATATCACGCCTGCGGCTCGAAGAGCCGGAGAAGGTGACTGTGGGCGGAAAGTCTGCCCGCACCGGCAGGCGTATGAACAAGATAGGCGTAAAGGCCGAGCGTCGTGGAAAAATGGAGCTGGACATCAGAGGATGTGCCTGCGATGACGGTATCTACCAGCTTGATTCGTTCATCGATCAGGCAGTAATGTCCAATATATCCACCATCACCATAATCCACGGAAAGGGTACGGGACTGCTGAGACAGGCTGTACATAAGAGATTGAAGTCGCATCCGTCAGTGAAGGCCTTCCGTCTGGGACTGTTCGGCGAGGGCGAAGACGGAGTAACAATTGCAGAATTAAAATAATAATGCCGCCATGCCATATCTCTATCATTTGACATGACTAACGAAAATACTACATTTATTTTATAAGGCGAAATGAAAAATGCGCCCTGGCATACATATGCAGTGCATTGCATTCTTGCCTTGATTTTGGAGCTGATTTAATGGAACCAGGAATCGTTTCCGCTATCGTTGACAATTACGAGGACATTGTGACTACAGTTACTGCCGTTGAGGAGAACTCATCCGGCACTACATCCACCGGTCGTGAATCCATACAGGAGCAGGTATCAAGAACGGCCTCATTCTTTGAAAAGATACTCTCTCATCTGGGAGCTGCCGTTCCTACAATAATAATGGCACTGGTCATTCTTATCATCGGCGTGATGGTGGTGAAACTCATCTGCCGGATGTTCAGGAAGACATTGAACAAGGCCAGCATTGACGGAGCAGCAAGAAGCTTCCTGGTGTCATTTGTAAGGATAATCCTATATATGGTGCTGCTGATAATGGTACTGTCGGTGCTGAAAGTGCCGATGTCCTCCATTATCACAATACTGGGTGCTGCGGGACTTGCAGTCAGCCTTGCACTTCAGAATTGCCTTTCCAATCTCTGCGGAGGATTTCTGATCCTCTTCTCAAAGCCGTTCACTGCCGGTGACACCATAGAGTTTGACGGAACGGTCGGCAAGGTTGAGTCTATAAGCATACTCTACACAAAGATAGAGACCTTCGACAGGAAGACTGTCTACGTGCCCAACGGAAAGATCTCAGATGCGAAGCTGATAAATTATACTGAGAGCCCGGAGCGGCGTATCGATCTGAAGTTTGACATAAGCTACAATGCGGATTTCCGCCGTGCAAGAGAGCTGATACTGGAGTTAATAGCCGGAGAGAAGCTCATCCTCAAAACTCCTGAGCCGGTGGTGCGTATGAGCTCCCACAACGACAGTTCTGTGTCGATAGACGTCCTTATATATGTCAAAAACGAGGACTACAAGGAAGAAAGATATAATATGATAGAGGCGGTCAAGGAATGTTTCGACAAGAACGGTATCGAGATACCCTTCAATCAGCTTGACCTCCACATTAAGGAAAGGGTCTGAATGGCAGAGGAAACCAACGCTTCCCCTTCGCCTGAGAGCAAGAGGAAGAAGAAAAACGGAAAATTTGTGCGGCGCAGATTTTGCTTTGTGCTGTTGATGATACTATTCATATGGTGGTTCAACAATTACACGCTTAAAGTTACGAGGGTAACTCTCCATTCGGACAAGATAAAATCTTCCGTCCGGATAGCTGTGATAAGCGATCTCCACGCTACCCACCACGGTATCAGCAATCGCCGTATCGAGAAGAAGATACGCAAGGCTGATCCGGATATGGTAATGGTGCTGGGGGATATGTACACCAGCGAGAGCCCCTGGGACAGACAGCAGATAGCTGTCGACCTGATAGGGGACATTGTGGATGATGGATTCCCTGTGTATTTTGTCAGCGGCGAGCACGACAACGACGAGGACTACATCGAGGCTGTTGCCGACACCGGTGCTCATGTGATGAACTACGAATCCGATATTATAAATGTTAAAGGCAATAAGATACAAATTATGGGTATAGACAATGTGTATTACAGTGATACCTTCGATCTGCGTAATGAATTCAGCATCAGGAATGACTGCTATAATATACTCCTTGCCCACATCCCGAACTATGAGAAGTTTGCGGACTTCGGAGCTGATCTTACGCTGTGTGCCGATACTCATGGAGGTATGATGCAGCTTCCATTTGATAAGGGACCGGTCTATTCCTCAGATTATGACAGCTGGTTTCCACAGCTTACTATGGGCGGCGAGACCATTTACGACAAGGGGCTGTTCGGGTATGACGGAGGCAATATGTTTATAACATCCGGTATTGGCGACTCACCGGCACCGGTCAGATTCAACAACCGTCCCGAGATAGCAGTCATCGATATCGAGCCGTGAAAGGAGGCGGAGCAATGTTTGCTGATATAGTTGTGGTCGGCGGAGGAGCCTCCGGCATGGCGGCTGCCATAGGCGCAAAGGAGGCAGCTCCTGCGGCAGAAGTTGTGATCACTGAGCGCCTTGACAGGGTTGGAAAGAAGATCCTTGCCACTGGAAACGGCCGCTGCAACCTGGGAAACCGGGATGTATCTGCCGCTCATTATCACGGCTCTTTCCGGAGCATGAGCAGTATCCTGAGCCGGTTTCCTGCTGAGGGATTGTTCCGTCCCCTGGGAGTTCTGTGTACCGCTGACGAGCAGGGCAGGATGTATCCCCGGAGCAATGCTGCGGCAACGGTGCTGAATGCCCTCCGCATGAGACTTGCAGAGCTGGGCATCAAGGAGGTCTGCAATTTTGATCTTAGCACCTATTTGCGAAAGGGAGATCTTTTTGAGCTGTCTTCTGATGACGGACAAAAGATAAGCTGCCGGAAGATTATAATAGCTGCCGGAGGCTATGCTGCCCCACAGTACGGAACGGACGGCGCAGTTATGAGAATGCTCCGTGACAAGGGCTACCGGATAGAGAAAATCTGCCCGGCAGTTGCTCCGCTGAGGGTCTCACCCGATAGTGTGAAGGGACTGAAGGGAGTCCGTGTAAAGGGGCTTGTACAGGCGTATTCCGACGGCAGGCTCATTGCCGGAGAAGAGGGCGAGATACAGTTCACAGAGAATTCGATTTCCGGCATATGCGCTTTCAATATGGCGAGATACTGCCAGGAATACGAGGGCAGACTTGAGATAAGACTGGATCTTGCTCCTGATATGACATACGATGAATTGAAAAAATATGTTCACGAACAGAGGACGAAACGTGCCAGACTGGAACTTAATGACTTGTTGACAGGAGCTTTTGCGAAGAATCTTGCGGTGTATCTTGTGAAGAATATGATCGGCCGTCCGATGACTGATAAGATCGCCACGATCACCGATACAGAGGCGGATAAGCTTTGCGGAAGCGTCAAGGAGCTTCGATTTACCATCACCGGCAGCACTCCCTGGAAGAGCGCACAGGTCACAGCCGGCGGCGTTCATAAATGCTGCGTAGGGGAAGACCTGGGCTCACTGCTGGAGAAGGGCGTGTACCTCTGCGGCGAGTTACTGGACATGGACGGTGACTGTGGCGGCTTCAACCTGCAATGGGCATGGGCGTCAGGACTTACTGCCGGAAGGAATTGCGGCGCTTCGCTGAAAGGAGCGGACAGATGATAAGAGTGAACAATATCAGTGTGCCGCTGGATTTCGATTTCGCAGATCTGCGGGGACTGTGTACCGGAAAGCTTCGTATACGGCCGGAAAAGCTGCATAGCGTGAAGCTTGCGAAGAAGTCGGTGGATGCAAGAAAAAAGTCTGATGTACATTTTATCACCTCCCTTGACATTGAGGCTGAGGGAGAGCAGAAGCTGCTGAAAGGGCTGAAAAATGCGGTGAAGGCGGAGCAGTTCGAGTATCCGCTGCCCAGGACTGAAAAGCCTGAAAAGCGGCCTGTGATCGTGGGATTCGGTCCTGCCGGAATGTTTGCGGCACTGGTGCTGGCAATGGCCGGAGCAGAGCCGATAGTACTGGAAAGAGGTGGAGATGTGGATTCACGCTGCCGTGCGGTGGAGGAGTTCCGCAGCACCGGGCGGTTGGATACCGAGTGCAATATCCAGTTCGGAGAGGGCGGCGCCGGAACTTTTTCCGACGGCAAGCTCACTACCGGGATCAAGGACAAACGCATAGGCTGGGTGCTGGAACGGTTGGTGGAGTTTGGTGCGCCGGAGGAGATTCTTGTGCTGGCAAAGCCCCACATCGGAACTGACATGCTGCGGGATGTGGTAAAAAATCTGCGTGAGAGGGTCATCTCCCTTGGCGGAGAGGTGAGATTCGGAGCAAGATTCTGCGGATTCTCCACCGATAACGGACATATTTCATCCGCAGAATATGAGCAGGAAGGCAAACGTTTCAGTATTTCCACGGATAATGTCATCCTCGCCACAGGACATAGTGCCAGGGACGTTTTTGAGCTTATGTACAGCCGGGACATCAGCCTCTCACAGAAGAATTTTGCGGTGGGAGTTCGTATAGAGCACCGCCGAGAGGATATAGATAAGGCTATGTACGGCGATTTTGCCGGACATCCGGCACTGAAGGCTGCCGATTATAAGCTGGCAGTACATCTTCCCAACGGGCGGACGCTTTACACCTTTTGTATGTGTCCGGGCGGAGAGGTGGTTGCAGCCTCATCGGAGGAGGGAAGGCTGGCGGTCAACGGCATGAGTTGTTTTGCACGTAATGCCGAGAATTCCAACAGCGCCCTGCTGGTGAATATCGACACCAGCGACTACGGCAGCCAGCATCCGCTGGCCGGGATGTGGTTCCAGCGTAAACTGGAGGAAAAGGCTTTTGCCGC
>JAAYBK010000114.1 GCA_012718885.1 Ruminococcus sp.
ACGGATGTGTTAATCCTATCAGAATTACGCCGGACCTTTTCTCTCTTATTGTAATAAAAAAAGAGTAGCTTTGCAATGCTTTGGACACATCGCTTTTCTACTCTTTTATTGTACCAAATCAGAATTTATAAGTCTAAAACCATAAACACATCTGAATATACACTTGAATTATACTTTTCAGTATCAGTGAACCCGACTATGCGATATAAAGCGATTGCTTTTGTACTTGTAGACAAAGAATCAAGAAACATTTTCGTATAGCCGTATTTTTTAGCTTGATTTATAGCGTAAATAAGCATTTCCTTTCCATATCCCATACCTTGATACTGTTCTAACAGATATAATGATTTCAGCTCACAGCTTTTGTTTTCCAATTCGGAAACAGCGACAGTTCCAATGATATTGCTGCCGTCAAACATACACCAGAATCCTACAAAATGTTCTGCAATGTTCAGGTAATAGCTATGTCTGCCGTTTATATCCAAACATCTATGAGATTCAGGCAAACATCTTTCTAAAAAGGAAATCAATTGAGGTTCATACTCTTTTTGGTATTCAATTATTTCAAAGGATTTATGTTTCATCTGATTGCACCTCTAAATTCCGATTTCACAGCGAAAGCCCTGCGGCTTCACTATAACAGAATTATAGCATATCAAGGTGTAATTGTCAATATATGAGAAGATTAAAATTTATCGAAATCTGCCTGCCCAGCAACCTCAGACCAGCCGTCATATTCGTCGTTTTCCTTTTCGGTAAACATATCATTCACGACTCCGATCGTGAGCAGATCAAGCTCCGAGAGGGACAGCCCGATCTGCACACATCGGAGAAGGAAGAGGGGCGTTGTCATCGGGCGGTCAGTTTTTCGATGTTTTTTTTAGATTCCGCATGCGTTTCCACGTTGAGCCCCCACAGCTCAATGAGCTGCGGCAGCACCTCGTAAATGGAGAATGTGTTGAACGCTTCGAGCCATTCATCGGGATTGTCGGGGACGTTCTCCGGATCAGCGTGCTTCGCCATGATGTATGCGATATTCTCGAACACCTCAAGGCTCTCGATATCGAGGGTAGAACCTTCCTCATCACCCTCCTGAACAGAGGTCTGAAGCGCAGCAAAATCCTTGTAAATATCCCTGCGGAACTTGATGCGGTAAAGGCGAGGCACGGCGGCACTCGCCTTGAACGGAACCTCAATTCCGTCAACGGTAATCGTCTTTTTAATAGCCATGCTGTACCTCCTTACTCGGTCGCTGCCGCAGCAGAACCGCCGGATTTGGCGGATGCGGAACGTGTGCCTGAGCTGTTGTTTGTTGCAGCAGTCGGCATATAAACCGCATTGTACCAGTTGTTGTAGGTGGTTTCATCCGTGCTTTCACAGGTCTTGGACTTCACCAAACCATTCGGGAGAGCCGATGCCTTGAGGGACAGCTTTTCCGTCTTGACAGACTTGCTTTCCTCTGTGGTCTCACCCTCGGTTGCAGGACGGGAAGCCGAGCAGCAGTACAGCACATGACGGATGTGGTTCTTGTCGCCGTCAAACTCAAACATGAGTGCGAACTGCGATGTTTCCGCATCGTTGCGCTCCACCAGAACGCCCTTTGCATCAAGCTGCTCACCGAGAATTGCCGTTGCAAAATCGGTTGTGATGAGGGCGACCTCCAGATCACCGTCGTAGCCTGCGTTGTTGTTGATAACATAATACACGCTGTTATCGGCATAAAAACTCTCATTCTCTCCGTTTGCGTCAATGCTCAGGGAAACTGCACCCGGCAGGCGCACAGGCGTTGCAAATGTCGGAACGCCCTCGTCAGACCATGCCGTGATCTTCGCCCAGTGAACCTTGTTCAGACCGAACTTCACCTTGTTTTTCTGCAGTGCCATTGTTATACCTCCATTTCGTAAAGCACCTCGTAGAGCTTCTCGCTCTCGACCCAGCTTTCAGTTTTCGTGTAATAAATATTGTGCTGCGTCAGCACTTCCTCCACACGGCTTTCCGTATCGGGCGACTTCTCATCCGTATACAGCTCAATATCAAGCTGCTTGAAGCTGTGGTACATCAGGTTATCTGCACCGAATGTATTTTCACCGGGCGACAGAAAAAGCGCAAAGGGCGGTCGTGGAGACTCGCCCTCGGCAAAGTGGTGGTAGGCAAACGGGAAGCCTGTCTCCACCATCATTTCATTGATTTCTTCGTAGGTCATGACAGCGCCTCCTCGATAAGCTGCGTGAGCATTTCCTCACCGTGCGCTTCCGCAGGGGCAATATGCGGCTTGCCGGATACACGTCCGCCGTTCCGTTTTGCATGACCTTTTTCAAGCAGGTGCGCAAGCTGGTAGCGATCTTTCGAGTGAACGGTCATTTCAAGTGTATGACTATTCTCCTTCGTTTTCTTGGTCGTCCAGCTCTTGCAGTACTTGCCGCTGCGCTTCGGAGCATTGGCGGAGATTTCCTTCTTGACGGAGGTTGCTGTCTTTTTCACAGCAGCTTTCATAGCAGTATCTGCAAGGTCTGCATATTCCGTCAGACCGCGCATGATCTCCGCCGCCATATCGTCAATCGAAGTCATCCTTCTCACCAGCCTTTCGTGTACCTGCCGTGATTTTCATATAGTCGAGTGATTTATAATTCGGCAGCACACCGTTTATGTCATACACCAGTCCACGGAAGCGGAGCTTGTGCGTCGTGGTATTGATGCGCTTGGTATCGGGTGTCTGCCGGACAGTAAATTCCAGAGAGGTGACCTCTTTGGTTACACCTGCTTCGGTCGTTTCCGTCGATGTCTTTACGGACACGGCAGCCCAGCAGGAAAAGGCTTCCTCCCACCGGGCTTTGTGGTTGCCGATGCCGTCTATCTTCGTGCTGTGTTCCAGAAAGGCGATGCGCTGATTCAGCGTTCCGATCTCCATCAGATCACCCCTTCACGCTGCGCAAATAAAAGCGCCCGGAGCGTCAGCGTCAGCTTGTGGTAATCGGCAGTATTGCGGTTCTCGTAGAGGTAAGAAACAGTATACA
>JAAYBK010000115.1 GCA_012718885.1 Ruminococcus sp.
CGGGATTAGTCAGCTACAACTATAAACGGATATTGTCATTGTTTGAACAGTGTAAGATCATCTTTATGCAAAAAGAATCGCCTGACGCATCTTCCATTCAACCAACTAATTCTAATAACGATCCGGCGGCGTAAACATCTCCCCACAGTATTGCTGTGGGGATTTTTCTTTGTTGGCAAATATTACTAATCGAATATATGTTTTGTATTTCGCTGTTTGTGCAGCTATACAAAGATTTACTTCCCATTCATTGAAATCTTCGTTTTTTCTGTTTCTCATCGGTATATATGGAGGCACTTTTTAATTAACGCTCTGCTGAGACATTCGGCAGGGTGTTTTTTAGTGCAAATAATAATCGCTGCTGCAATTATGCAGCCAGCAAACATGGAGGTGGTAAAAATGTCTGATTCAGTCGGCACAAATTGTTCACAAGAAGAATTATAAATGAAAAACCAAAAGGAGATGACGCTTATAGGCAACGAATTAAAGATCTACAACAGCGAGTATATAATGACAACCCCGCTGGAAAAACAGGAGTACATTATCTACAAATTGATGTATCCCGGACTGTATATCCTTGCAGGCGCACCGAAAATAGGTAAGTCGTGGTTAGCGCTGGACTTGTGTATGTCATTGGCAAACGGAGAACAGTTCCTCAAGCACGATACGAATACAGGTCAGGTATTGTATCTCAGTCTCGAGGACAATCTCCTGCGCTTGCAGAACAGGATATACGAGCTCACAGATGAACCATGTGAGAATCTCAACTTCGCAATAGAAGCAAAATCAATAGGCAACGGTCTTGAGGAAGAACTTGAAAAAAGTAAACAGGAGTTTCCGAATCTGAAAGTAATTGTAATCCGCTGCACATCGTAATCGTTATAGCTGCCTATTACGGACTCCGCCGCAGCGAGGTCATCGGGCTGAAATGGTCGGCGGTGGACTTCGTAGGCAAGACCATAAGCATCAAGCACAAAGTCTTGCAGGACGAGGACGGAGTTGCAGGCTACGATGTAATGAAAACGAAATCGTCATATAGAACGCTTCCGCTGATACCCGTAGTCGAGCAGGCACTCATCGCTGAGCGTGAGCATCAGGCTGAGATGAAGAAGGCATTCGGCAAAGGATACTGCAAGAAGTACGAGGACTATATCTGCGTGGACGCTGTGGGAGAGCTGATACGTCCGAATTATGTGTCGGACCATTTCCCGATAGTGCTCCGCAAGAACGGTCTGCGGAAGATACGATTCCATGATCTGCGGCACAGTTGTGCCAGTTTGCTCCTTGCAAACGGAGTGCAGATGAAGCTGATACAGGAGTGGCTGGGTCACAGCGACATAGGTACAACGAGCAACGTGTACAGCCATGTGGACAGCGAAAGCAAGAAGCTGAGTGCTGAGGCGATAGAAAGGGCACTTGAAGCGTAAAGTAAAAGCCTCTGAATTTGACTGTTCAGAGGCTGAATAAAACTGAAGTTAATGATATTTTATAATGAAAGGTTAGTTATGAATGTTATAGTGATCAAGCAGTTCGTTCCAACTATGCACATTTAGTTCCTCAATACTGCTGACCTTTCCGGAGACGCCTATAGATTCATGTTTTTCCTGCGGTTGGTGCAAAAAAACAGTGTCAGGGCGTGTGCCGGAAAAAATGATTATATACTCCATATTTCTAAGTTGTGGATACTCGTTAAGGAGAATTGTTCCAAAGCCATTATCATCTTGTATTGTTCCATATAACGTATTTGGAGTATCATTGCTCCATTTATAAAATGCTGCTTCGCTGCGAATGTAACTTGCTAATGTATAAGTAGCTTCGACATTTGTTGAAAAAGAGTCTGATGTGGGCATTTCCTCTGTAGAAGAAAAGATAGTGGAACTGTTCATTGAGGAAGTGCTTTGATGGTTGCAGCCGTCTATGAATGTAGTACATATGATCATACAACTAATCAGTAGAATTATTCGTTTCATATTATTGTTCCTTATGTAAATCGTTATCATTAATTTTGTGAAGAGGTTTTATTCTTGCAAACAACGAAACAACTTGGAATACACTGCAAACTCGTTGTTATTCGGAAATACTTCCGTAAGCGAAAGCAGAGTAAGCCGTTTATAAAAAGTAAGCGAGCCTGCGAGCGCCAACGTGGTTGGGCGCACAGGCTCTGTGCTGGCGCAGTGGGTGGGATTCGAACCCACGTCCCTCAAGGGGCATCATGATTTCGAGCAAATTATAAACCTTCCCAATTGGTCGCTTATCGTCTTAAAAACACGCCTTTTTATCCCGCTTTTTCAAGCATTTTTCGCCAATATTTGGAAATTTGCGAGAAAAGTGCGAGAAAACTGCGAGAAATTTCAGGCGGCTAAAGTGAAAAATGAAAGGAAAAAGTGACCATGAATAAGGAAGAAAAACGTAAAGAATTAGAGCGCATGCTCAGGAGATGTCCGGAGGTACTATCACCGATAAAAGTGTCGCGGTGGTCTCCGTTCGGAAAGAACAGAGTCTATGAAATGATACATACAGGCGAACTTCGCTCCTTCGTCTATCAGGGCGGATACATAATCAGCAAGGACGACCTGATAGATTACCTCATCGAGCACTGTGATGATGAGTCGCCGAGAGCATTCGCAAGAGGTGGCAGCAATGAATGATTACAGTTACCTGCGCGATGAGTTCCCCGAAGTGATATCAGGGAAACAACTAAGGCAGATACTCCATATCAGCAAGCGTAAATGTGCTTGGCTGCTCAATAACGGGGTAATTCCCTGCACCGACAGCTGCCAAAGGACTCGCCGCTACTCAATAAAGCTCGATGATGTTATCGACTATATTATAACATCTGAAAATGCAGTAGTCAATGTTAAGCCGCTGAGACCGCCAGAAGGATTCCGTGAACTGCTTATTGACGAATGGTTCGATGTACCTGATGTGCTGACGATCACTGATGTCGCAGGAATAACAGGCTACACGCCCAATGCGGTTGACCGCTGGATCGTGAAAGGCAGCCTGCGCTCGGTTATAGTGCAGACAGGAATCATCACCTGCCGTGATTGGCTAATCGACTTCTACTGCGGTGACGGATATAACATCGTTAAGAAGGTAGATAAGCATAGGAAATTGCTGCAAAAACGAATGATTTAATTACGCTGATGTGATATAATGCAATTAATACATACTTGAAAGGAGTACCAATATGGAAGAGTATAATGAGCTTGATTCTACTTGTGGTGTAAGTGACTATGAAATTACCAAGCGTTTTCTTGAAGCTGTAAGGATCGATGATGAGATACGCCGCATAAAAGGTCTCCCAGTTTCAAGGTACGACCATGAAAAGAAAATGACATATATCGAGTATCCTGACGGGAGAAGAGTGTATGCAGAAGAAGCCTGAAATAATCGTATTCGCGGGACCAAATGGCAGCGTCAAAAGCACCATAACCAAAATGGCAAATATTATTGAGCCGTATATAAATGCCGATGATATAAAAAAGGCAACTCTTTGCTCAGATATGGAAGCTGCTGTTGAAGCTGATAGAATATGCAATTCACTCATTGATCAAAAGCAGAGTTTTACATTTGAAACCGTCTTATCTACCGACAGAAATCTCAAGCTGCTTCAGCGAGCAAGGGAGAACGGTTATTTTACACGCTGAGTATACGTCCTTACGACTGATCCTATAATTAATGTTAACCGAGTTGAAGTATGAACAGCCTTCGGAGGTCATAGTGTGCCAAAGTATAAGATAATCAGCAGGTATGGCAAAGCTCTTGGTTTGATACCAGAATTGCTTAAAGTATGCGACATCTGCCACATTTATGATAATTCAGATGTGCCATTCCGCACATTCAAAAAACATAAAGATTTATATTTCTATTGGGAAAACAGTTTCTGGAATAAGGAACAAATATCGCATTTAACAAAAATCGAATTATAATGCAAACGCTCAGGTATCTTCCTGAGCGTTTTTATATCATCTTGGTCGGTCGAGCGACTAAGTTGATTACTAATTTTAATAGCCATAATATTCGTTAACCGTCTGCTTCCAAAGTTCAACCTGAATTTTGATAAGGCGAGACAATCTTTTTGCATATTTACCCATCAATATAATGAAAACTGTGTGAAATAGGGTATCAAAACGCCTCTCCCATTCCTCTATAAGTAGAGGGCGAAATAAACGAGGCTGGAATTGTCAAGAAATGTGCAGTCAGAGAACACCCGAAATCTGAGATAGGCAGATATCAGGCTGCGTGATAAGAGAGCCGCTTTGAATTCCTTAGTTCCACAGGTGGGAGACCACCTTCATTGAAGCTGTTGATCCTTTGCGTATTGTAGTAGCCGAAGATGTATCTGAAGATGATGGTCTTGACCTCTTCTCGCTTCATTCGGTATGTAGGTATCTGATACAGTTTTTCTTTTTTCAGTGTGGCAAAGAAGCTCTCCATACGAGCGTTGTCATAGCAATGAGTAGCGCCGCTGAGGCTTTGAATTAGCCCATTTGTTACAAGTTCCCTGCGGAAGGCGTAGCTTGTGTACTGGCAGCCACGGTCACTGTGGAGAACACTTCCTTCCAGTCTACCGTACTTCTCACGCAGCTGTTTTACGGTGTCTATGCAAAGTTCTTTCTTCATATTATCACGCATTTCAAGAGCTACGATCTCGCCGTTGAAGCAGTCAAGAATCGGTGAAACATAGAGCTTTCCGTCAGCACACTGGACCTCGGTAATATCGGTCAGCAGCTTTTTCATCGGCTTATCTGCTCTGAAATTTCTTTTTATCAGATTCTCTCTGTTCTGAGTTTCGGTATCAGACTTTGTGATACCGTGAGGTCTGCGATGCCTGTGAATGAGCCCGGCTTCGCTCATAGTGCGGTATACCGTTCTGAGACTGACGTGAGTGCCTTTCCGGGCAAGAGCTGCCTGCATCCTTCTGACACCGTAATTCTTGTTGTCAGGATGCTCTGATAGTATTCCTTGTATTTTGACCAGAAGAAGCTGCCTTGCACCGGGCTTGCCCTGATTTCTGAGCCAGCGATAATAGCCTGATTCGCTTATTTTCAGAAATCTGCATATCGCTTTCGCACTGTACTTGTGACGGAACTCATTGACGAACAGATGACGATCGCTTGTCTTTACTTCTTCCGGTCTTTTGCGAAAAAACCGAGTGCATCCTTGAGAATATCATTTGCTTTGCGAAGCTCGGCATTTTCACGCTCAAGCTCCGTAATACGCAGTTTTGCTTCATCGTCGGTCATCTGATACTTTTTAGCTTTGGCAGCGGCATTTCGCTTTGTACGCCAGTCTGAGAGTGTGTAATACTGGATACCTAGCTGCTGAGCAGCCTTTTTCAGTCCAATCTCATCCGAGAGCTTTAATGCTTCTTCTTTGAATTCTTTACTGTACTTCATAGTCGTTTTCCCTTTCCGGTTTTGTTATTTATATTCTACCAGATTTTTGGGTGTATGTCGACTGCTCTTTCAGTATAACACTTCACTTATCGTCTTAAAAATACGCCATTTTATCCCTCTTTTTCAAGCATTTTCACCCCATATTTGGAAATTCGCGAGAAAAGTGCGAGAAAACTGCGAGAAATTTCAGCCGACTAAAGCTAAAAATGAAAGGAAAAAGTGGCCATGAATAAGGAAGAAAAAGGCACAAAGACTGAAGCTATCCACCGCATGAACGAGGTGCTGGAGCAGTATAATCTTGGCGACCAGTATCTGCACGAAGGTATGTCGAGAGCCGATAGAGAGCGCAACCGCATAGCCGATATGCGAGTTGAAGACTACCTTGCGGAGTGGCTGGAGTCCTACAAAGGAAACATCATTAAGTTCGCATACACAAGCTACAAACGCTATATGGACGTACACATAATATTCAGATCTCAAGATATCAGCGTTTGAACATACTGCTTATCAGCTCTGCCAGCATCAGGGCAAAATCAAAGCCGGATTCTGCATCGCCCTCAGTAATTGCTTTTTCTGTAGTCTTTGCATATCTTTCTATTTTTTTGTATTCTTTATATGCGTCTTCCACGCAGCCGAAGAATTTAGAAACTACGCTCAATGCATGGCTGTCCATAGTTTGACGGATCCTGTCATAATTTGCCTTTGTCTCATTAAAATTATCCACAGTAAATTGTTCAAATTCACTTAAGGCTGATTCGCCGTCTATAGCAAAGTCTATGGCATAGCATATGATACCGAATCTCATCCTGTATTCCGAGCCCAATGCCATTGAGCCTGAAAATGCTGATTTCAAAGCTCTTGTTGCTCCGAATATATCATCATTAAGGCAGCTCATCTGGAAATCCAGCAGTCCGTATACGATCGCACTGCTTGCCATTGCTGTATTCATAAATGACAATACATTGTTTATCTCGACAAGACGAATGAATCTTGCTGTTGCGCCGCCGGCTGTACCGCCTGATATCATATATGAAGCAGAGCCGCTGGTCATATCGTATGCGATATATGCAGTACCTGTCCAGTCGCCTATTTTCAGCGTCTCAGGAACAGCCTCAACTGCCATCCCCCTGTTGACAAAGCTTCTTATCTCCTGACGTACAGCCTCGGAGATATTGCATTTTGCAAGTTCTTCTTCCATGTTGGTATCTGTTATTATAACAGTGGATATGTCCATCTCCGCAGCTTTGCCTATAACACTCATAGTAGATATGCCCTGCTCATCCTGACCAAGAAGCTTTTCCCATACACAACCTTCAAGGAAGGATTCTTCTGCACCAATAGCTGCATTGAAGTTCTTTTCATCAGTTCTGCTGCCGATGAAGCTGACAGGATTGGTCCTGTTATATGCAACATCAATGTGGAAGGCACCGTCCTCCAGCGAATCCACGACTCCGCATGATGAGTGTCTGTTGAATTCGTATCCGGTTATTGCAAGTCCAAGCTCTCTTGAAAAATCGATATTATTCAATAAGGCCTGGGTATAGATCTGCACGTCACAGAGCGAGAAGTAATACTTTCCTGCATAATCCAGCAATGCTCCCATTATCTCAGGTGAATACGAATTATCAGAAGTGCACTTTTCCTCCGCTTTTTTGAGCCTCTCCTCAGCTAACTTAGCTTCGTCTCCGAATATGGTCTGAAGATCAAGATTAACAGCATACATAGATCCGGCAAATATACTGTCGTCCAGCATGGTATTGCCTGTACCGTCCTTGATATCAGTTATCATTTTCTGTGCCGAACCAAGTGAAACTGCCTTCTTTCCAACAGTCTTCCTGTCTCCGCAGGTAACTGCCGGAACAACGTTCACAAGATATGCAGGGACATCTGTCAACTGTCCGTAGCGCTCTATGACTTCCTTATCCGAAGCGCTGGCAGGTTCATATGAAATAATGAGCGGATGACTGTAGATATCAGATACTGCCGCACTGAAAAGCTTCTCGCCGTCTATGGATATGCTTACAGAAGCCTTGTCTGAATCCTTTATAAATGAATAACGCTGATCTGCTTCAAGGACAGTATAGGGAAGTGAGGAAGGTATGTACTCCTCATTCTTCTCGGTTATCCTTTTCACGTATATGTCTATCTTATCAGGTGAAGTATCAATATCGTCAAAAGCTCCCGGCAGCTCGGTCTTGCTCTTGTCAACAAGATCAAGATAATACTTGTCGTTTTCACTGAATTCCGGATCAACTGATTCTTTCTTTACCTCTACCTTCTTGAATGAAGGATCGAGCTGTACCCATACGCTTCCGCCTTTGGCATTTCCGGCTCCA
>JAAYBK010000116.1 GCA_012718885.1 Ruminococcus sp.
GAAACCCTTTTGAAAAAGGGTTCCTCTGACGGAGGCGGTCCCCTCTGTCACTGCGTGACATCTCCCCGCACTGCGGGGAGTCACCCTCAAACTCCCTTCCTAAAACTTTCAGTTTTAAATTTTCCCCGGATAGGGCGCATGATAATAAAAAAGCCCATGTAGTATTACATGGGTGCGCCCTATCCGGGGAAAATTAAGATTAAAAGTCTTTGGAAAGGGGTTCGGGGAAGAACCTTTCTTCAGAAAGGTTTTCCCCGAGTAACCAACTTATACTGCTATATAAGCATCACGCTTATGCCGTCCAAATTGTTATTCTATGCCAGCCTGCTGCTTGGCAGCTGTGAGGGTATTCTTCATCAGCATTGCTATGGTCATAGGTCCGACACCGCCGGGAACAGGAGTTATATAGGAAGCTCTCTTCTCAGCGGATTCAAACTCGACATCGCCGCAGAGCTTGCCGTTTTCGAGGCGGTTCATACCTACATCGATAACGACTGCGCCCTCCTTTACCATATCGCCTGTAACGAAATTAGCCTTTCCTACAGCAACGACAAGGATGTCTGCGCCGAGGCATATCTCCTTGAGGTTCTTTGTCTTTGAGTGGCATATAGTGACAGTGCCGCTCTGGTGGAGAAGGAGCATTGCCATAGGCTTGCCCACGATATTGCTTCTTCCGATAACTACGCACTGCTTTCCGCTTATCTCAGTGCCTGTGCTCTCGATAAGTCTCATAACTCCGGCAGGAGTACAGGGCAGGAATGCGTAATCGCCTATCATGATCTTACCAACATTTACTGCGTGGAATGCATCTACATCCTTATCCGGAGAGATAGCTGCGATAACAGTCTTCTCATCGATATGCTTAGGGAGAGGGAGCTGAACGAGAATGCCGTTCACTCTGTCATCCCTGTTAAGTACAGTTATAAGATCAAGGAGCTGCTCCTGAGTTGTATTCTCATCCAGGGCATACTCGAATGACTGGAATCCAACTGCCTCACAGGCCTTCTTCTTGTTGTTTACGTAAACTCTTGAAGCAGGATTATTTCCGACTATTACTACTGCGAGACCAACCTTGAGTCCCTTTTCTTCACGGAGCTTTGCTGTTTCCTCAGCTACCTCCTGTTTAACGCTTGCTGATACTGCTTTTCCATCGATTATCTGTGCCATTTTCATTCATCCTCCTTGTCAGCTTCATCGTTTTCATTATCGTCCACGCCGTCTTCGTCGGCAGGTACTTCATCATCGTCCGGTTCTTCATCTTCATCGTCATCGCCGATAATGTTATCGTAATCGTCATCATCGTCGTCATAGTTTATGTCATCATCATCGTCGTCATCTCCCATTATATCCTCAGGAGGCATACCCATGCGCTTCCTGCGTGATTCCTCAATGAGCTTGTGGGATTCCTCGGTATTTGCATAGAGTACAAAGGCCTCCGGGTCTCTTCTTCTCCTGAAGAATATGATGACCTGTATCACAATAGAAGCGATACATACTATAGCGGAAAGCACCTGTGATACTCTCAGGTTGCTGCTGCCGATATAGAGACTGTCTGTACGGAGTCCCTCCACAAATGTTCTCTCTGCGCCGTACCAGGTAAGGTACATGAGGAATATCTGTCCGTCATACTTTCTGCGCTTTGAGTACCATGAAAGGATCACGAAGCCCAGCAGGCACCATACCGATTCATAGAGGAAGCAGGGATGCACCATCTTGTCCACAGCTACTTCAAGGCCGTGAGCGTGCATATCGCCGTCGAGGAAGGATGTCTCGTTAAGTATGCGGTTCTGGATAGTACCGCCGGTCATGCCGAAGAAGCTATTGGTATTTGTACCGAAAGCCTCCTGATTGACGAAGTTGCCCCAACGTCCGATACCCTGTCCGATGAGGAAGCCGAGCACTGTTACATCCAGCATAGGAAGTGCTCTTACCTTACGGAACCTGCACGTTATATACCCCAGAGCGATAGCGCCGATGATACCGCCGTATATAGCCAGACCTCCGCCGCGGGTATTGATTATCTCCTTCAGACTGCCCTTGTATTCGTCCCAGCGGAACGCCACATAGTACAGTCTTGCTCCTATAAGTCCGCCGATAATACCGACTATTGCAACATCAAGAGCCCTGTCAGTATCTATTCCGAAGCGCTTCATCTTTGAAAAGCAATATATCATTGCCAGTAAAAGTCCTGTGGTTATGATTATACCATACCACTGGATATCCACTCCGAACACCGTAAAGGCTGTCCGGTCTATATGGAACACCCATCCCAGCTTCGGGAAACGTATCTCATTCTGATCGTATATTCTGTCGACAGTCATTTATTCCGCCTCCCCTTCGATAACAGACATTACCATTCTCTCGCTTACCAGCTCGTCCCGCATGAATTCATGCACCTGACTGCTGTTCATGTGTGAAAGAACACTTATTGCATCATAAGGGCCTACGCCGTCCATTTTTGAATTGATGAGCAGATTTGCAACGGCCTCAACATTGTTCAGTTCCCTTACCAGCATACCGTATGTTGACTTCTTTATTCTCTGGAAGGTCTTCTCGTCAACGCCTTCCTTTACTATGCGCTCTATCTCAGCAGTGAGGGCATCTCTCACTCTTGCCGGATCTGAGGATTCGCCGCTGAAGATAACAACAAAGAATCCGTCGCCGTCAAATACCTCCATGCCGAAGTTGGAGTTTATAACGCCCTCATCAAGAAGCTTCTTGTACATATCAGATGAAGCATCAGTGAGTATAGATGCTGCCAGAGAAGCCGCCATTGACTTCTTCAGTCTTTCCTGACCGGTGCATACACGGCATTTATATCCGATGTGGAATATAGGTGTACCCACAGGCTGAGTCTCATGTATCTCCGGCATCACTATTTCATCCGGCTCATCAGGGAATACAGTCTCAAGTCCCTTGTCCTCGCAGGGCTTCAGGCACTCGTCGCATATCTTCAGCACTTCGTCTGCGCTGATATTACCAGCGATAGAAAGCACCATATTATTGAGATTATAGAATGTGTAGTAGCATTTGTAGAGCAGATCTGCATCGATCTGAGCTATGCTCTCAACTGTTCCGGCAATGTCGATCTTTACCGGATTGTTATGGTACAAGCAGCGGAGCATATTGAAGAATACTCTCCATTCCGGGTTATCATTGGTCATTTTTATCTCCTGACCGATGATCCCCTGTTCCTTATCTACAGTAGCCTGAGTGAAATAGGGCTTCTGAACGAAATCCAGAAGTATTCTCAGCGACTCCTCATAGTTCTTTGAGCAGCTGAAAAGATAGCAGGTTTTGTCAAATGAGGTGAAAGCGTTTCCGGAAGCGCCTGTCTTGGCATAAAGTTCAAACACATCGCAGTCCTCATTCTCAAAGAGCTTATGCTCAAGGAAATGAGCTATTCCCTCGGGAACAACGGTATACTCCTTGTCGTCCCTCATTTTGAACATTGTATTCACAGAGCCGTATTTTGTACCGAAAAGCGCCTCAACACTGCTGAAGCCGGGCATTTCGCATATAAATATCTCAAGGCCGCTGCTGTGCTTTACGTGGATACAGCTGTCGCCGGTCTCCGGGCTTTTTATGATCTCTTTTTCCATTATTCGGCAGCCTCCTTATCCAGCATGAGGTAAACGCTGTCCAGCTCGAGTGATTTTGCGGCCTGAACGACACGTTCCTTTGTCATGTTTATATACTCCTCGAAAAGCTGCTCCGGACGAATTATCTTTCCGTCGCAGAAGCGCTCGAAATACCATGAAGAATATGATCCCGGAGTATCTCCGACCTGAGTAACAGCATTGTCAAGGGTGAGTCTTGCACTCTGCATTTCCTCATCAGTGACATTGCCCTTTCTTATCTCATCAAGCTGACGGAGTATCTCCGCCTTCGCCTTTTCGATATTCTCACGCTCAACACCGCTGTCCACCATGATCGCACCTTTTTCCGACATAATGCGGCTTGCACAGTAGTAGCAGAGGCTCAGCTTTTCACGGACATTAAAGAAGAGCTTTGACACCGGAGTTGCTCCGAAGAGCACATTCAGCATTTTCAGTGCATAAACGTCGTCGCTGTCACTCTTGAAGGTCATTACCATTTTGCACTGTCTTACATCGAACTCATCCGACTCAGTTACAGGCTCGCTGCGGAGAGGGCTTTTAGTGCGGAAGGTCACCTGAACGGGAGAACGTTTTATTGCCGCAAAGCTCTCTGACATCATCTTCTCCACTAACGGCTCCTCATATGCGGAAACGTAGAATATCTCTACCTGTGAATTTTCAAGTATGTTCTGATATGCCGAAAAAGCATCCTCAGCAGTTACCTTTTCAGCATTCTCCTTTGTACCGTAGCAGGGATTCTCGGCAGGCTCCCCACGGAAGGCGATCTCTGCGGCTCTTGAAAGGGCATAGCCTCTCTTGTTGTTGAGCTCAGAATCTATCCTGTCCAGCAGTTCCTTCTTTGTTATCTTGTAGGAATCTGCTTCAAAAGCTCCGTCTGCCGCATTGGGGGCAAACAGACAGCCCTTTACAAGGCTGAGCATCTCGCCTGTTACATCCTCGCCGTCGAAGGCGTATCTGTTGTTGATCCAGGAAGCGGACAGGCCTAATATCTGCACATCACCACGCTTCTTTGCGAAGCTGGTAAGGCCTGCGCCGTAAAGGGATGACAGCTTCTCGTTCAACTCGGCAAGAGTTTTATATCTGCTGTTTGAACTGCTGAGCGAACTTATAGCAAGAGCATTTGCAGAAGCCAACTTGCTGTCAAGAGCAGTTATGAAACGGATGTCGATGTAGCTTGTCTTGAACTTCTCGTCAATGACGGTGGAAAAGCCTATATTTCCGGCAAGTTCCGTCCTTTTATATTTCATTGGCATTTACACTCCTTATTCAGATTTTATTGATAAAACAAATTCGTAAGACGAATTGCAGATCATCAAATGCAAATATACGATTATTATAGCACATTTTCCTATGAATTACCATACTATTCTGAAAATTTTTTTAAAATGTCTGCTTTCCGGCTTCTGACTGCCGGAGCTCTGCGTCTGTCTCACTCAGCAGCATCACTGTCATTAGCATAAGGAGCACTGACGGGACGGGCGAAGCTGCGCTGTGAAAGCGGAGGCCTGCTGCCGCCGGGACGGCCTCTCCTTCCAGCATATGCGGCATTATCGCCCGGCATATCCCGAAGCTCAGGGCAGCGGCCGCTGTCCTAATTACTGCAAAGGGCAGCACCGAAAGCTCGCCGCCGGACACGGAGGCTATCTGCAACAGCACACACACTCCTCCGAACGAGGTCAGAGCACAGACAGCCGGCAGCAGAGCATAGTTGCCCGGAGTTAACCTTACGATCGCAGTCACATCCAGAAAGGCCGCAAACAGCTCAGCGCTGATCCTCCTGTCATAGCCGGAGAGAGAAGATACCGCCCCGGAAGCCACTCCGGATATTCCTGTATATTCCAGCATATCCGTTATCACGACAAAAATCATCACCATAAAGCATATCCCGGCAGCAGCCCTTCCTCCGGCAGCAACTGAGTCCGTGAACATATCTCCGCCGATGCAGAGCTTTTCTCTGCCCGTATCAGAGAACGGCCGGCGCCGAAGATATAATGACAGAACAGCTGCAATTATCATATTGGAGGCTATGGCGGACAGCATTATTATCCTTCCTGCCGCTGCTCCTCCGTAAAGCCGGGAGGATATGCATCCGTAAACAAATGCCGGTCCTGCGCCGCAGCTCACCCCCATAAGCAATTCCGCTGTCCGCTTGTCTATACGCCCTGCCCTGTATTCCGCCGCAAGCATACCTGCTCCCACCGGATAGCCTGCTATCTGGCTGAAAAGGAATATGGGCAGGCCTGCACCGTCCATGCCTGTGATACGATGTATCACTCTCCGGACAGTCATCGATAAACTCCCGGCAATACCGCTCCGGACAAAAGCTGCCGATACGACAAGCATAGCATAGAGGGAGGGAATTATTATCCCGGTACATCTTTCGATACCGACGGCAACTGCCTCCTTCACGGGATCGGTATGAGCCATGCAGTACCAACAGAGCACCGCAAGGAGCATCGCTCCCACAACATTTCCGGATATTTCCCGGATTTTCTTCATAATCATCACCCTGTCTATCATATTATTTGAGAGAAAAAAATAGAATCATCGGGAGTGATGTTATGTTTGACAGGATAGCCGACCTTGCAAGGGATACATTCTATCTTGAGCCGCAGATATACTTTGACTGCAACAGGGAGCTGCTTATCGAAAACTGCCGGAAGATAGAGGAATACAACGAGATCTTCATGCAGCTTCTTTCCGGCAGGCTATGTATACGCATATGGGGCACTGACCTTTCCGCCAGCGATTTCCGGGCAAACGGTCTGATAGTTCACGGCAGGATATCAAAAGTCGAATTCATCGAAAGGAGCGGACATAATGACAAAGTCTCAGATACGGAGCAGAACAAGGATATGCGTCAAGGGACGAAAGCTGTACAAATTCATCAATGCCCTCCACTCCGGTGACATTTACTGTACAGGACAGTTCTGCCGAAAGGATGAGTTCTTCTGTGAGATACCTTCATCACGGCTGGAGGACGCAAGAAAGCTGGCAGAGGGATATGAGCTGGATCTCACATCAGCCGAAAAGTGTTCTCTTTCCGCAAGGCTGCGGCGCTACCGGCTGCGTTTCGGCATAATAATCGGCATTATCCTCGCCGCAGCAGCTTCACTGTACTTTTCAAGCGTGGTCGTGACCATTGATATACAGGGCAATTCCAGTGTCAGCGATCAGGAGATACTTGCTGCCCTTGACGAGCTGGGTATCCGCCGGGGCACCCGTCTCAAAGATATCGATTTCCATATTGCCGGAAACGAGCTGCGTGTAATGGTGGGGGATATCTCCTGGGCAGCCCTGAGGCATACCGGAAACCGTGTTGTGGTGGAGGTGACTGAGCTCACCAGAAAGCCTGAGATGTTCAGCAGCCGCACTCCCTGCAATATCTTCGCTGCCCACGATGCAGACATAACCTACACCTCTGTCCTCGACGGCCAGCTTATGCATGATGTGGGAGACCATGTGCCAGAGGGAACACTGCTTGTCAGCGGAATAACCGGCGACATTACCGGCAGGATCGTCCTCCATCACGCTATGGGAGAGATACGGGGCATATACGAGGAAACTGTCACCTTCTCCGACACATTCACATCCTCCCGGTACCTCCCCACAGGAAGAACAAAAAAAGAGTCCCGACTGAGACTCTTTGATCTTGATATACCACTTTTCATAGGCAGGAACCGGTTCAGCAGCTTTGACGAAGCCGCCTCCGAGAGCAGACTGAGCCTGTTCGGTAAGGAGCTGCCCATAGGCATAAATCGCTCAGAGTTCACCGAAACAGAGCTTACCAAGATCATCCGCACAGAGGGTGAGCTGCGTGATGCACTTATGGAGAAGGTATATCTGTACGAGAAGAATTTTCTTTCCGGCAGCAGTATCCTTGACCGGGATATCTCTGAAAGCTCTGATGAAAACGGTATGACGCTTACAGTCCGGTACCGTGTGGAGGGGGATATCGGCATTCAGCGTGAGATAATGACAAAAAAGGAGAACTAATGCAACCGGAGGCATCCCCTGCTTTATTAAAATTCGTATATAAAAACAGTGGGCGCACAATAAGTGCGCCCATAACTTTTTATGATCATGCTATGCAGCTGTTTCCGTATTTTCGTCCTGAGCAGTAGTATCCTGCTTTTCTCTTTTCATCATAAGATACACAACGATACCGGTTCCGGCAGCAAGAACGACAGTGGTAAAAATGCTGCCCTCGATACCGAATTTGCCGCCTGTGAGGAAATCGTGGGAGGACTTTGCAGTGGTACGGAAAACAGATTCACTGTCGCCGGAACCGCTGACGCTGATGCCGTAGATATTTCCCTGAGTGAAATTCCATACGGAGTGGATAGCGCAGCCGCCCCAGATATCATCGAAATATATCATGTATAATGCGGCGAATACTCCGAACAGGATGAGATTTATCATTGCCAGCACGTTTATGCCCGGATTTGCCAGATGAGCCATTCCGAATGCCGCTGAGCTTATCAGCACTGCCAGCCATTTATTATTTGAGCCGCCTATTGTAGTCATAAAGTAGCCTCGGAATACGAACTCCTCGCTCATTCCCTGAACGAAGAATCCCATGAAGAAGAGAGCGATTATCTTCCAGCTTATGCCGGTGCAGAGCTTTATACTGTTCGCACCTGTCACAACTGTCAGCATGGTTATAGCCGTCATCATAGCCAGTCCTACACCAAGGCCCAGGAGGTAATGGCTGCCCATTTTTCTCTTTCTCATGCCCATTGATGACAACGGACGCATTTCGATACAACGGCAGTAGAATATGCTTCCCAGCGTACCGAAGATCGTGCTGAGCAGTGTGGGGATCATGACTTCAGGCTTTCCGGCTATTCTTGTAGCCAGAGCCATAGATTCGCTCCAGGTGAGCTTCTTTGAGCCCTCCATTATTTCGCTGTCAGAATTGAGTTCCTCCATCATCTTCGGAACAGTAACCAGTGACGGCACTATGGATTCAAGGAGATATATTATAAAAAATACCAGCAGAAATATTACTATCTGCGTGAACAGGTTCTTCGAGGCATAGCTCTTTCCGGCCTCATCGAACATTTTTGCTTTGAGTTTGAGCATTACAGTCCTCCAGTATACAGGGATGTTTTTAATTATTTTACTATATTTCTCCTCCTTTGTCAAGCGGAGCAGTTCCCTGCTGTCACATAAAACATCCGTGAAAATTAATGCAAACTGTATTTACATTTTCCGCCAGAAGTGGTATACTATAAGTGTATGTAATTTCACGATATTATTCATGCGGAGGATCCGCTGACATAAGGAGGGAGCTTACGTGTTCGCAAAAGTTGCAAGTCTCGGCCTTTTCGGGCTGAATGCCTTTCCGGTGGACGTTGAGATAGATATCAGCCGTGGAAATCCGCAGTTCGACATCGTAGGACTGCCTGACGCAGTTGTAAAGGAGAGCCGTGAACGTATCCGTGCTGCTCTGCGCTCATGCGGCATAAGCTTTCCCGTTGCTCAGGTAATGGTGAACCTGGCTCCCGCTGACACGAAAAAGAGCGGCTCCGTCCACGATATAGCAATATTCATGGCTGTCCTGAAAGCAATGAGGATGATAGATCAGCCTCTGGACGGCTGTGCGTTCATAGGAGAAATCTCCCTGAACGGTGATATCCGTCGGATCAACGGAGTGCTGCCAATGGTTATGCTTGCCCGTGAGGAAGGCATATCCGCAGTATTCGTCCCGGAGGAAAACGCCCGTGAGGCCTCAGTCATCGACGGTATAGACATATACGCTGTAAAAAACGCAGACGAGCTGATAAGGCACTTCCGCAATGAGGAAAGACTTGCTCCCTGCGAGCACTATACACCGCCGGAAGCTGCCTACAATGAGGTACTGGACTTCTCTGACGTAAAGGGACAGCAGTCTGCAAAGAAAGCCCTTGAGATAGCTGCGGCAGGCGGCCATAACGCACTGCTTATAGGCGCTCCGGGCAGCGGAAAGAGTATGCTGGCAAAGCGTATGCCTTCAATTCTTCCTCCCCTTACCTTTGAGGAAGCACTGGAGACCACCAAGATACATTCCATATCCGGGCTCCTCACGCCTGAGACTCCCATAATAACCAAGAGGCCGTTCCGTGCGCCTCATCATACCATATCATCTGCCGGACTGGCCGGCGGCGGCACAGTCCCTCATCCGGGAGAGGTTTCCCTGGCACACAACGGCCTGCTCTTCCTTGATGAGCTTGCGGAATTCGACCGCAGGACCCTTGAGATACTCCGCCAGCCCCTTGAGGACAGAAAAGTCACTATCGCCCGTGCTTCAGGCACAGTGACCTATCCCTGCACCATAATGCTGATAGGCGCAATGAACCCCTGTCCCTGCGGCTACTACGGCCACCCAAAGAGAAAATGCATATGTCCGCCGAAGAAGGTATCCGGTTATCTTTCAAAGATATCAGGGCCGCTTCTGGACAGATTTGACCTGCATATAGAGGTCGCTCCGGTGGAATTCGGCGACCTTTCATCAAAGGCAAAGGAGGAATCCTCTGCCGATATCAGGAAGCGTGTCATCTCCGCAAGAAAGATACAGGAGGAGCGCTTCAAGGGCACAGGCATAACCTGCAACGCCCTTATCACTCCGGACAAGCTTCAGGAAATGTGTCCTATGGACGACAGCGCTGTTACGCTTATGAAAAACGTATTCGACAAGCTTGGACTGAGTGCAAGAGCCTATGACAGGATACTTAAAGTTGCAAGGACAATTGCCGATATAGGCGGCTCTGAGGTCATCCGCAAACAGCATATCGCTGCTGCGGCACAGTACAGGAGCCTTGACAGAAAATACTGGAGCGATAATCAGTAAGCTTTGAATATACCGCCGGCCCGGCCGGTACTGTATAATGTGTTATTTATTATGATAAAGAAAGAGAAAGGATAACAATGAGATCAGCATTCAAAAAACTATCAGTAAACAAGCACAACGTTGATGCAGGACTGATATTTGCAGTCACCCTCTGCGCCGTGCTCAGTACCTTAATGATATATTCCATAGTGGAAAGCGGTATCAGTGAAATAGAGGGAGTTGGTTCAAGCTATTGGAAGACGCAGCTCGTATCCACTGTCGCCGGCCTTTTCGGAGCGCTTTTCATCTCCATTATGGACTACCGCAAGCTTGTGAAGCTATGGTTCATATTCGTTCCCGTATCCCTGGGACTTGTAGCACTGACCTTCACATCCCTGGGCTATCAGCGATCAGGTGCCGACGACCAGGCCTGGATACAGATCGGCGGATTCAACCTACAGCCCTCCGAGGTACTGAAGCTTGCCTTCATCCTCACTTTCAGCTATCACCTCTCCCGTGACGAGGCGGATATGAACAAGCCCCTGCATATGCTCCTGCTGCTTATACACGGTGCGATACCCATTGGCATAGTCGGCTTACAGGGCGACTACGGAACAGCTATAGTATTCGCAGCTATCTTCGGCTGCATAATATGCTCAGCAAACATTTCATGGAAATACCTCCTTGCCGCTCCCTTCGCTATAGGAGGAGCAGTTGCAGGAATGTGGTTCTTCGCTCTGGACGAGTTCCATAAAAAGCGTATCACCATTCTCTTCAAGCCGGGAACCGATCCGGAGAATATCGAGTACCAGCAGGATCTTGGACTTGCCGCTCTCAAATCCGGAAAGATATTCGGAAAGGGACTCTTCAAGGACGCTGACTCCTATATTTACGTTCCCGAGATACACAACGACTTCATTTTTACCTATGTTGGACAGGCCTTCGGTTTCCTCGGCTCTATCGGACTGCTCATAATCCTTGCATATATATGCCTTAAAATATTTGCAGACAGCCGTGTTACCCGTGACCGCCTCGGAAAATTCATCTGCATGGGTGCTTTCGGCCTCATGCTCTCTCACTGCATCATGAACATCGGAATGGTGCTCAAGGTCGCACCGGTTATCGGCGTTCCGCTGCCCTTCCTGAGTGCCGGCGGTACGGCCATGATAAGTATGTATGCCGTGATAGGCCTCGTCCTTAGCACCTACAGCCACCGTGCTGTTATCTACAACGTTTTCTACGACGATAATGATAACTGACATCCGGAGGGATCAAATATGAATATCGATACATTTCTGATAATATGCTTTGCAGTTCTCCTTGTGCTGATAGGAGTATCCTTTGCGTATTTCTTTGCAGTATACCGTAAAAGGGATATCGTCAGCGGAGAGGAAAGCCCGGCTCCCGCACCTGTAAGGAAGCCCCAGCCGCAAAGAGCTGAGAGGCCTGTGCCGCAGCAGAAGCCTGCTCCGCAGCCTGTAGCACCTCCGCCTCCGCCGGCTGATATGATAAAGATAAAGCGCCTTGAGGACAATGCAGTATTTGATATTGACCTGAGCCTCGGGCCGGTCACTCTGGGCCGTCTTTCAAGCTGTACCGACAGGAATTATTACTGTGTCTCTTCTATGGCAGATGTCTCAAAGCGCCACTGCACACTCACCAGCGGCAGCAACGGCCGTGTGATAATAACCGACAACGGCTCCACCAATCACACCTATGTCAACGGCCGCCGTACTGACGGAGTGGCTGTAATGGGCAGCGGAGACAGATTCAGTCTCGGCCAGACCTGTGAATTTATTATTCTATAAAAAATCAAACCGTATATAAACAAAAGCACGGGCGCACAGTTGTGCGCCCATATTTTATCCAAAAGATCATATACCCAAAGCAAGGGTGCGATAAATATTTATCGCACCCTTGCTTTGGGTATATGATCTTTTGGATAAAA
>JAAYBK010000009.1 GCA_012718885.1 Ruminococcus sp.
AATTGCTGTCTTATCTGGTATAGATAAAGCAAGTCTTAGAATTGCCATAAAATGATAAATTGATACATAGTTAATTGCTGAACAGATTTTCACATCATTGTCTTCAATTTGAAATGTTTTGATATATTCATCAAGGCACGAAAGGAAATTAGTAAAATTCTTTCTAATGTATAAGATGGTTTTAGCATTTTCAAAGTCATTTATATCCTCAAATTTAATTTTCTGTAAAAAATCATAAAACGTCTTATGTTTTGTATATACGTCCTTAAATTGCTCATTGATCATCGCATTTTGATTCTTTACAATTGGTAGGATATCATTTAATCTTTGGCTATAAGAATTTAGCCATTCCATAATATTACTTTTATCAACATTAATCTTAAATGATGATAAATCTTTGCACATTAGATCTTGCACTGGAAACATATAATGATTTGCTATGTCTTTTATTACCATAAGATCAGGAATATTAATTCCATTTTCGTATTGTGAAATAGAAGTACGAGACACGTTCAAGAATTTCGCTAATTCAGTCTGTGTTTCTCCAAATTCTTCTCGTAATGCTCGAATATTATTTCCAAGCAAATTGTTATTATCATTTCCCGACATACTAATCCTCCTTTGATTTTAGTGCTTATCCATAATGCAACGTTGTTATACTACTATTTTAGCCTATTTTTAAATACTTCCCGAATTTTTATAACTCTGTCGATAGCAGTTTCAATAAGCTCATCATAATTGCTATGATCATCAAAATTCAAGCCATTGATTTTATAAAGTATCCTGCTTGCCTTTGAATTATCCAACCTTAACCACTCCATTTGAAAGCCAAGTTGATGTTCAATTTCTTCATGTTCTTCAAACAATTTGTCAAATAAAGCTTTGTTATCATAAATGTATAATTCAACGCTTATATATGAATCTTTGTTAATAAGTGCAACGCTTATTTTTGCTTCGCTTGTGCCAATAGATACATCATACCAATGTGCAGTGCCAGCTTTACGAACGGCAAATGGTTTTCCTCGATTTATAACATGATCGATGAACTGCGTCCAAAATTCAAGTCTTTCAGATTGACTTTTATTCACTGTTTCAGCTGATTTATTGTTCTTTGACTCTTTGATAAAGTCATTAGGCTGTTCAACTATTTGGAACATTGGGGCAGGTTCAGAATCTCCAATTTTATATGCATGAAGTTCGATAAGGAAGAAGTTTATGTCCTTTGATGTGTTATTATTCAGCCATTCTATTGCACTTCTATGTTCGTCTCTTGCTTCCTTAACAATCCATACAATTACCTTTGCATCTAAGCCAGAAGCGTATGTAATGATTTTGCCGAGATGATCGTGATTTGAGTTCTCAAGCTGATTTTCTATAATAACTTTAATCCCTGATGTCTCGTCAACGGCTACAATATCACATCTGTATGCACCAACATATGCCTCGGTGTTTATATCAACAAGAGTTAAACCTATTTTTTCGTTCAGTAGTTCAATATTATCGCTCTGAGATAGCCAAGCAGAAAAATCATACTGCTCATGCTTCCATAAATCTCTAATATTTACTTCTTGCAGTTTGCCTATTTTCATTTTTTTCTCCTTTGAATTAGAATCAGTATTCTCATTTCTTAGCAACAATATCATTCTTTCTAATATAGACGTAACCATACCAGATTCATATCGTTTTCTAAACTTACCATTCATAAAATAGTCTTCTCTAAAAATAAGTGTCATGAGACAGCAACACATATGATAATCAGCATTAGGAAGCCTTTTTATCTCTTTATCGACATTTGACTCTACGTATTCCGTATAGTTATACACATTGTCTTCCATTTCATCAAAGAGTTTACAATAATGCTCTAATCTTGGAGTCTTAGAGTCAAGAACTGCTTGTATCTTATCTAATTTTTCAGTATTTGTCATTTTATTCTCCTTTGAAGAATAATTAGCCTAAATTCCTGAATCGTTCAAAGAATCCATTAAGCTTTTCAATGACCGTTTCTTTCTTTTCCTTACGATGCCTTTTCACGGTCAATATCCCATACCTTTGCGAACGGTATTTTTTAAGGTTTGCGAAAAAATCTCTATTAATTAAAAAAATATGATAAAAAAGTTATTATTGGAGCAGCTTTAAACTATTTCTTACATTTATTTTGTCACAATATTCAGTAAAGACTGATAACTGTCAATAACATCATAAAAAACATTATCGCTACTGATAGCCTTGAAATGTTCCCTTGCACAATGTATCTTGCCTTTTTCTATGTCACGAAGCTGCATAGAGGACATTGAGCCTTTAGTTTCAGCTATGAAATAGATATGCTTGACTTCACCTTCATAAAAAGCTATCGCCCAGTCGGGATTGTATTTGCCGACAGGAGTAGAGATATAGAATCCGTTCGGTAGCTTGACATACACTGCAACAGCCTTGTTTGTATCAAGCTCCTTTGCAAAATCATGCTCGTTGGTGCTGTCATATACGATATGATCGTAGAGATGCTTCTGAGCTTTCATAGCATTGATATTCAACTTGCCCTTGATAGTCGGTTCAGTAAATACTTCCGTACCGTAATGGTCATCAAGAGCGTGATAGGTGATATGCTCAATAATAGCTGTTGCTTTTTGCTCATTGATAAGGTGGGCAGATTTGAGTATAAATTCTTCCGGATTATACTTGTACTGCTCAAATACCGCAGGCTCGATACCTGTTATGATACGGACAATATCTTTTCTTGTAAGCCCTGTCTCTGCAACGAGCTTTCCGACAAGATCGTATTTTACGCTCTTGTTTGCGGTGATAGCTCTTGTTTCGGTAGCGGACTCATTTTTCTTCATGGATTCGCCCTTTTCAAGCTCCTCCTTTGACTTGATGCCCTCCATAGAGCCTGATTCGATCTTGTAAAATATCTTCTGTACTCTCAGCTTACTGTTCAGTACGTTTATCGCATTTTTGATAAGTTCCTCAGTCTCAAAATCGACTACATATACCGATTTGGAATTGATTTTCTCCCATAACGCCTTAAATTCAGGCATAGCGAGCTTTCTGTCATCGACTTTAAGCTCAACATTATTCTTACGGGCATCTTCAGGCTGAATTGCTTTTTCATCATAAATACTCTCAATGATCTCTATAACAGCAGGAGCGCTGTCAGCTACTTCCTCTGCTACCTTGATCTCATTGTTCGCCTTGTCCTCATAGTATTTGTCTGTAAGCTGACCACGCTTAATATAACCATTGGAGATCATATCCTCGTAGATAGCTTGAGCAAGATCGTCATCAATAACCTGAGTATTGCCCTTGTCATCGCTGATCTCTCTGCCTTTGAACAGGTCGGCGGTAACGGCTTTCGGTCTGTATGCGACTGCTTCTGCGATCTCGCTCTGCAAGCCTTTGGCAAAGCTGTCATAGCTTTCGCTGGCGATAACGGTCAACACATTGATGTTATGTACCTCACTGCCAAGAACACCTGTGTCCATTCTGTCACCGTCCTCATTGACGCAAAGTCGCAGACCTCTGCCGACTTCCTGTCTCTTGCGGATTTCGCTTGTGGATTGTTTCAAGGTGCATATCTGGAACACGTTAGGATTGTCCCAGCCCTCACGGAGAGCCGAGTGCGAGAAGATAAAACGAACAGGAGAACGCTTCGGATCACGGTCAAGGAGAAGCTCCTTGTTTTTCATGATAAGGTCATAAGCCGAAACATCGTCCGAGGTCTGTTCTTTCTTGTCGATCTTACCGTCTGTCAGCTTGCCCTTTTTGTCAACAGAGAAGTATCCGGCATGGGTGCTGTTAGCAGAAATCGAATCAAGATAGCGGATATAATCATCATTTTCTCCAAGTTCGAGCTGATAATTCTCGATAACAGCCTTGTATTCTTCCTCGAACATATCGGCATAGATACCGTTCATGGGCTGTCCCGATTCATCGTACTGCTTGTATTTTGCAACTTCATCTATGAAGAACAACGACAACACTTTGATACCCTTATGGAAAAGCTGGCGTTCACGCTCCATATGTGATACAATCGTTTCGTGTATCTGTATACGGCGAATTTGTTCCTCGTCTATGCTGCCCATAATATCACCGAGAAACAGCTTTTTGCCGTTGATGAATTCAATGTGATCGTCCCTTGCGTCGATACGGGAAACAGTATAGCCATTCTTGTATTCTTCAAGCTGTCCCGAATTGTCATACAGGCTGTACCCCTCATTAACGGTTCGGCTGACCTGACGGACACCTGTTTTACCTTTGACATCAAAGCGAATAGTCGCAGTCGGATTTGCACCCGAAACGTTTATGCTTTCAAGGAAAACAAATCCCTCAGTACCCGTTGTGCCGCTGGCACTTATGCCCTTAACAGCAATTTTCTTGACGAGCTTTTTGTTATAGGCTTCCAGTGCGTCAAGGCGGTAGATCATGTTATAAATGCTGTCCGATTTGTGGGTAGCGGAATAGCGGAGAGTGAGAATAGGCTTGAATTCTTTCAGACGCTCCTTTGTCTGCTTACCCTCAACCGACTGCGGTTCATCTATAATAAGCACGGGATTTGTCTTTGCGATAATGTCGATAGGGCGGCGAGAACGGAACTCATCAAGTTTCATATAGATACGCCTTGCGTCCTTGCCCTTTGCGTTGAACGCCTGCGAATTGATTATCATGACATTGATATTACTGTCAGATGCAAAGCGGTCTATCTCGGTGAGCCTTGCAGAATTGTAGATGAAAAAGCGTATTTTCTTGCCATATTCCTCTGCAAAATGCTCCTGCGTGATCTGGAAAGACTTGTACACACCCTCACGGATAGCTACGCTCGGTACAACCACTATAAACTTGCTCCAGCCGTAAGCCTTGTTCAGCTCATACATGGTCTTGATGTAGGTGTAGGTCTTGCCGACACCTGTTTCCATTTCGATCGTGAGGTTATACCGCCCCTCCAGCTTGTCCGAGGGCTTTATCTGGTTTGCACGCTGAATTTTGCGGATACGTTCCAGTATCATTTCATCGGTCAGTGCAGGGATAAGCTTCTGATTTGCCCAACCAGTAAAGCTTTCTTCGGTATCTGTAATTTCTCCAGCGTATTGATAACCGTTTTTTGAAGCTGAATCGCCTTTATCAATCATATATGTAGGCGTGAGGTAAGGCTGCCCTGCGAATACTTCAACAACGGCTTTTGCCGCATCAGCCTGAAATTTCTGGTGTTTGAATTGAAGTTTCATTATTCTCTATGCTCCTTGTGACAATTTGAGGATTATCATTTTTGAATATCCGAACAATCCAGACTGGGAAATTATCTGCTGGTAATGCCCCACCTTTGATTATTCTATTTGCTCTTTCAGTAAAAACCATATACTGCATTTCTTCTAACTGTTTAATGTAAGTGGTAAACTGAAATGCAAATGACATTTTTTGTGCCAATCCCATATAAGGATAATCATCTAAAACCGATTCAAGTTCATCAGAAAAATGTAAAAGAACATCTAACACTTCTTCATTATCCGGTTCATCATAGTCAAAATCGATTGCACAAGTATTTTCCGCATAACTAAACAATTCCTTCCCCGTTGATACATTTATGAGTGATTGAGGTTCAGAATCCTTTGTTATATAGACTCGTATAGATCGCATAGACTCTAAGAATTTTTCCTTTTTTTCAGATACACTTTCCTCTTTAACTTTCTTATACCAATTGTCTCTATGACTGATCAATTCTTTTTCTGTGAATTTCGTTCCCTTTGGATGTGTAGGATCATACTGTCCTACTTCTGCATGGCAGTCAAAGCATAATGGGATAGCATTTTCAAACGTATCATCGCCACCTTTGGCATGATGACGAATATGATGTATTTCCATATTGTTTCCGCAGAATTTATGGCATATACAGCATCTGCGTCCGCAAGCAACCAATGCCTTTATTTTAACTTCTTCTGGAAAAGCCATTTTTCTCCCCCTATCTTATATCACCTTAACCCTTGTATCCGGCGAGAGCATCTTGAAAATCTCGCTGACATTGATCTTTGACGGGCTGTCTGCAAAGCTATCATCACGGAAAACAACTCTCAGCGGCTGACGTTTTGCAATGGTCTTTATGACACTTTCGGGGATAGCCTTGTCAAAGCAGGCGATCAGGTCGCCGTCATTGTAGGTATGCACCGTCACGCCCTCTATCTGCTCGGAGCTGTACGGCATGGAAAGCGGCAGACCCCAGTCAAGCAGACAGCCGAACAGCAAGTCAAGGTCAGTGCGGTCGGGCTTAATGTTGCTCTCAAAGCCTGAAAGCATCTGCTGATCTGTTTCGGCAGGGGTGTAATAAACGTCCTGCATATTTGTGTCATCGAGTTTCAGCACACGGAAACCTGTGTCAAGGTTCTGCGTTGTCATGGGGCTTTCTTCTTTGATTTTCGCACCTGCACGACGAATACGCTCCTTGCCTATCTCGCAGATATTCTTATAGCCTGCCTTAAAGGCTTCGCTGTCTTCGGCAGTTTCTTCGGGGAGCTGTACCATAATAAACTTGCGGTGTCCGCCGTCCTCGGCGTTTAACTGCATAACTGCGTGGGCAGTGGTGGCTGAGCCTGAGAAGAAGTCCATTATGATTCCATCTGAAGAATTAATTGTTTTTATCAAAAAATATAAAAGTTCAACTGGTTTGGCAAAATCAAAAGGAATATCCATTTTTCTTAACAAATCAGCGCCTTTTCTATTGATGCAATCTGTAATAATATTCCTTGGCTGTGTTCCGATTTCCTTTCTATCGCTTAAATAACTTTTAGTGTATAAATTCCATGAAGCCTTTTCCCCTGTATCTTCATCTATAAGGGGAGAGGTATTGGTTTTCTTAAAAACAATCATATTATTATTTTCCCACTCCAGAAAAGTCGCTTCACTTGCTCTCCATGGTTTATTATCCGGAGTATTTACTCTTTGACCGTCAGGA
>JAAYBK010000117.1 GCA_012718885.1 Ruminococcus sp.
AGAAAAACGTCCTCGCACATATAAGATTTGCCACAGTGGGTTCAATAAACGAAAAAAACTGCCACCCATTCACCGGGATGGATATTTCAGGCAGAGAATGGACTCTTATCCACAACGGAACTATCTTCAATGGAAAGCATAACCATCGCTATTCTGCCGCACAGCAAGGAGATACAGATTCCGAGCGCTTCTTTCTTTCACTTCTTGATGTGATGAACGAGCATATTTCAAGAGCCCTCCCTAATGAGCGTGAGCGTTTTGAGATAGTCAATAATTTTATTGTTGAGAGTGCTCCGAGGAATAAACTTAATCTGATGATATTCGACGGCGATATGCTCTATGTACACAAGAACCTGAAAAATACACTCTGCTTCAAACGGCTTGAAAACGGCATTATTTTAGCAACCAAGCCTCTTGATGACGGTTTGTGGATACCGTTCCCTATGGCACAGGTCATCGCCTACAAGCACGGCCATGAGATATACCGCGGTGACCGTCATAAAGGTACTTTCGTACCGACTTTAGAGTATATCACAGCAATGGATGCAATGTATATATGAGGTAAATTATGAGCGTTAATGAATTGAAAAGAGCCGTTATTTCAGAAGATGAGCTTTCATTCTTCCATAACGGCAGAGATTATCTTTTATACGGCTGGAATCAGTGCGATGGCTATGTGCTTAACCTTGAATGTGAGGATGAGCTTGTATGGCAGTCCGCTCCTATGCCCAGAACTGCCTGTGCTGAAGAATTTATCAGTTTTTTTATTTCAAACTATAACTGAATGATCATTTATAAAAACAGCCGCAGGGCGCTTGCCTGCGGCTGTTTATTATTTTAGATATTCCCCTGATAGTTCAAGAAGTTTCTTGTTTCCAAAATTCATTGTCCCAAAATCTTTAAGGCAGCATATAACTTTGTCACATTTCTTAATAGCTTTCAGGGCAAGGGAGATGCTTTCGTCGCTGATTGGCTCATAGGCTTTTTCTGAGATCAGTTCGACTGCAAGACTTCTTGCAACAGGATACTCTATATCATTTTCATGGATGATCCCGGCTGAAAAAGGTATCCCGAGCCGTTGCAGTTGGCGGTATGTATCGATACCGCTGCCTCCTCCGCCAATGACGAACACCTGCGGATCTCCCGTTATTCTCTTCGCCTCTGCGGTGCCGAACATAGGCAGAAATGTGCCGTTATCTATCCCGTAAAGTTCACTTATATAGCTTCCGGAAAATATCTCCTCAGGAGATCCTATGCGGTCTGCCTTATTATCCTTTATACATAATATCTTGTCAGAAAAACGCTGTGCAAGATCAAGCTCATGAAGAGTCTGAACCACCGCTATATCCCTGCTGCGAACAAGCTCTTTCAGGATATTCAGCAATTTCAGCTTATTATTTATATCAAGGAAAGAAGCGGGCTCGTCTAATATAAGGACCTGTGTCTGCTGAGAAATGGCTCTTGCAAGCATTACCGCCTGACGCTGACCGTCACTTATACAGCGGATATCTGTATCACATAGATATGATGTTCCGGTAAGTTCCATAGAGTCCCTGACAATTTTCCTGTCATTCTCAGAAAGTATGCCCAGCCTGCCGGTATAGGGATATCGGCCTGTTGCAACTATATCCTCGCAGGTCATTTTTTCTGCTGCGATACGCTCGGTAAAACAAACTGATAGTGTTTTCGCTATGTCCTGAGCAGCTATTTCTGATATATCTTTATCAGCTAAATTTACACTGCCGGATATGAATGGAAGCTGTGCGGCGATAGTCTTCAGGATCGTTGATTTTCCGGCACCATTAGAGCCGATTATCGTCAGTATCTCCCCTTTGCAGACCTCAAATCCAAGTCCGCTCACAACGACCTTTTGGCCATATCCAACAGACAGATCTTTTGATCCAAGGATAGTTCTGCTCATTTAAACGCTTCCTTTCTGATTCCTGTGGCTGAGCATGGCAGCTATCACCACGGGCGCTCCGAATACTGCTGTTACTGTGCTTATACTTATTTCAACAGGAGCAAAAAGCATTCTCGAAATCAGATCACAGATAAGACAGAATACCGCTCCCCCAATGAATGAGGCCGGTATAACAATGATCGGTTTTGCAGTTCCGAATATGCTTTTTACAAGGTGTGGAACTGCTATTCCCACAAATGATACAGGTCCTGCAAAGGCTGTAACACAGGCAGAAAGTATGCTTGAAAGAAGAATGAGCATTACCCTGAAGTGCCTGATATTTACCCCCATATTCTTAGCGTAGCTCTCCCCAAGCTGATAAGCTCCCATTGGCTTTGAAATTATAAATGCTGCTGAGACTGCCGTCAGGACTATCAATGCGATGACCTTCACGTTATCCATATTTATCCCGGAAAAACTTCCCATTGACCAGTTATGGAGATTAACGATATTTGCATCGTCTGCAAATGTGACAGCAAGCTCTGTCAGTGCAGAGCAGATATATCCTATCATAACTCCGGCAATTATAAGCTGAGCCATGTTCCTAACTTTTCCCGAAAGAAGCAGTATAGCGCCCATGGAAAGAAGCGAGCCAATGAATGCAGCTCCGACCATTTCAGCGGAATTTAGCAAAATGCCGTATTTCATGGTCAGGGTCATAGAAATCGCCACTGTAAGCTTTGCACATGAGGATATTCCCAGCACATATGGGCCTGCTATCGGATTATTGAAAAAGCTTTGGAGCAGAAATCCGGAAACTGAAAGCGCTCCGCCAAGAAGTGCGGCGGCAAGGGCTCTCGGCAGACGTATATCATTTACTATGGTCCTTGCTGCGGAATCGTCCCCGCTTCCGGTGAGCGCTCCGAAAACCTCGTTGATGGACAGGCTTGCGCTTCCGATTAGCAGTTCCATAAAAAAGAATACAGCAGCTATTATTACTAAAAATGCAAAGCATACAGTCCAGCGGACAGCTCTTTTTCTGTTCATATTCACACCTCAGTCAAGCTTATGAAGGAAGGTCAGTTCTTTGCCTTCGTTTTTATCCGTCAGAACACTGTTCAGATCGCATATCATGTCCGCAGCTCCTGTTGTCTGCTGAAACATATTCTGCCCCGTACACCAGACATCTCCGTTTTTCACAGCTTTGAAATCAGAAAGTATACTGTTTTTTGCTATAAGCTGATCGATACTGTCTATCTCGCCATCGATGGTGCTGTTATATATGAGAACATCTGCGTCATGTGCAAGCTCATAGAAGGTCTCCGTCTGGATATTCATCGTTGACAGCGCATTGTCCTCGATATTAAGCTGATCAGCGGTAAAAATGTACTTGCCGCCGGCAAGCTCTATCATTTTTGAAACATAATCCCCCGGCTTGCGGATGCTCACATAACCGCTTGATGTTATGTAAAAAAAAGCGGCAGTTTTTCTTTCATTTTCCGGGATATCACCGATCGTGAGCTCCTCAAAAGCCTTCGTTTTCTCATTAAATATATTTTCAGCTGACTGGTAATCTCCAGTAAGAAGCCCGTAAAGCTTTATCCACTCTAATCTACCAAGCGGATGAGTTTCGTAGCTGGAACGCTCGACCATGACCGGAATATCAAAGCTTTCTATCTGCTCCTTGACCTTCGGGCAGTGATATATCATTGTTGATTCAAGTGCAAGTCCACATCCTTCAGCTACAAGCGTCTCATAGTCAGGCGAACTGTATTTTCCTATGTATTTGATATTCCCCGAATCAACAGCATCCCTTATCACTGGCAGGCTCCAGCTTTGTGCGTTAGTTGAGGTCATAGTTACTTTATCAAGTTTCCCAAGGCCATCAAACAAATCCATAGTAGAGGTAGCGGCAACATAAATGTTATCAACAGGCTGTTTTATGACAGTCATACCTGATGTGTTATCCGGAACCGAAACGTCTTCCGGTACTATCAGGAATTTGTCTCCGTTTATATCTACAACAGAGCAGCCGTTTTCACAGTAGTCAACACTGAACTACTGTGCGTATTTCAGCTCCATGCTGCCTTTTTTGTCGTATTCAGCGGTATCTTTCTTTTTCTCACATCCCGTGACAAACAGCAGGCCTACTACTGTCACAAGCGCTATAAACTGCTTCATTCGCATTTTATGATAGCTGTAGAATCAAAATACAGGGTATATTCTATCTCATGAGGTGTGCTCATAGCAGTGGTGTCTGCTGAAACAGGCATCCTGTAATCAAAGCCTGTAACAGGGATCTCAAATACAGAATGTCCGTCGATAATCTCAGGAAGACACTTTTCATTATTAACGATCATATAATCGTATTTATCACTGCTCCAGATTAGCTTTGCAACAGCTTTTCCCCCACTGACTAAGAGTTCAGCAGGAGATTCAACCGATGCTCTTCCGGAGCCGCCCTCAAGATTCACGCCGACAGTGTAACTGCCGTCTTCAAGTCCGAGAGTTTCAGCAGTCTCATATCTGCTTTCCTTAAATGCTTCGTCCGGAAGAGAATCTGCACGGAAAACCAGAGTTCGATCGTACCATTCCTGCTTTTTTGCACTGAGCGATGCACACTGTATCTCCTTATCAAGAGCTTCAACAGGTACATTGAACACTGACTGTCCGCTTTCATTTTCAGAATAGGTTATACGACCTGATCCGTCATCACTTTCAGCCTCTTCCTTTGTTCCCATGTAAAGCGCATCGTACGATTTGCTTGAAATTATTATATCAGCCGACATATCTCCGTCTTTAACATAAAGGATACAGTCAGCTATCTTGAACATGGATGAGCTTGAATCAACATTGATGTGATATTCACCGTCGTTGACAGCGTCCGCTTTGATCTCTTCCATCCCCTCATAGCCCACTTCCTGCTGTGGAGCTGTGACCTGTTCTGTAGTATCTTCAACAGTGGCGGCTTCAGTCTTAGTTTCATCCTGAATAGTTTCTGTGGAAACAGCAGTAGTCTGTTCTGATGAAGACTGGCTGGACGACGATGATGAACCGCTGCCACAGGATGTAAGTGAAAGGAGCGCAAATAATGTTACTGCAATAATACTTTTTTTCATATCTAACCTCATATATCAGAATCGGGCAGCCTTAACTGCCCGATAATTTTTAGTTTATAGAATCTATAGCCTTCTGAGCGTGCTCAACATAGAGCTTTCTGATCTCTTCATTTTCGCCAAGTCCTCTGATAAGGCATTCAACATCATAGCCCTCTTCAAGGAAGATTGACTTCCATGAATCCTCTTCATCGCCGGCCATATCATTATTTGCGTGATCGCCTGCAACGACCATGAGAGGCTCAAGGACAACCTTCTCGTAGCCGCCTTCTTTTACCTTTGCAAGTACATCTTCAACAGAAGGCTCTGCCTCAACTGTTCCTATGAAGTAGTTGGTATAGCCGTCAGCTGTGAAGAGATCCTGCATTTTTCCGTATACAGCATTGGAATCAGCTTCTGTGCCGTGTCCCATAAAGCAGATAGCTGTCTTTCCGTCATCGTAATCCTTTGTCCAGTCAACGATCGCATTCTCAACACGCTTGAAATCATCATCGCTTGTGAGGAGAGGCTCGCCGATAGCTACTTTTTCAAATGCATCAGAATAGCTTGCAATCTCTGCTGCAACATCGTTGTACTCAAGTCCGTTCATAAGATGTGTTGGCTGAACAACAAGATTCTTTACACCGTTTGCAACAGCTCTGTCGAGAGCTTCCTTTACATCATCTATCACTTCTCCGTCACGACTTTTAACATGGTCAATTACTATATTTGCTGTGAATCCACGGCGTACTGAATACTCAGGAAAAGCCTTTTCAAGCGACTCCTCAATCGCTCCTATTGTAAGACGGCGGCTGTCATTATAGCTTGTACCAAAGCTGAGTACAAGAAGCTCGTTATCACCGATCTCGTCTTGGTTTCTTGGATTATCAAGAGAAGCATCACCTGTCTCGTAGTTTTCCTCTTCTTCCTCTTCTTCAGAATCAGCCTCTGTTGTTGCTTCTGTTTCTGAATCAGATGCAGCTTCTGTTGTTGCATCGGCAACCTCTGTTGCTGCAACAGAAGACTTTTTCTCGGAGTCTGAAGAACTGTCAGAGCTTCCGCAAGCTGTGAATGATGCAGTCACAACTGCAAGTCCCATTAAAAGAGCGAGTGTTTTTTTCATATTGATCTTCCTTTCTGAATCAAGGCAGATCAGTGCTGTTAACTAAAAAAGCCCCTGCACAGGCAGAAGGCATTGCAAACAGACCCTTTGCAGAGCCCGTAAAACAGTACGATCAATACCTCGTGACCTTGACCTTACGGTCGTGTACCAGCTAAACGGCAGGTTTCCTGACTTATGCCTCAGCACGTTATACAGCCTTCCCGATTGCTCAGTGGCTTCGCCGGATATATCTGGTGAAAAGTATAACGCTCCGCAATTACAGTGACGAGATCGTGCAGGAACTTCCCCTGCTTCCCTTTTACCCTCCGGCCAAACACATATCTGTCATAGGAGGCACCGTTCGCTTTATTAAATTTTAATAGTCCATGAACAAGAATAATTATAGCAGAATATATCCAGAAATGCAAGCTTTATGCATATTTTATACGTTTACTACAAGCACCCTTCACTTTTTATAGCCTTTTTTGTTGTCAAGCATATAAAGCAGGGCATTGCATATTGCTGCCGCAACATTACTTCCGCCCTTTCTCCCCCTTGCTACAATACATGGGATACCTGATGCGATAAGCATCTCCTTTGACTGAACAACATTTACAAAGCCTACAGGTGCGCCTATAACAAGCTCCGGACGGAAGGTCCCATCGGAGATATGTTCACAAAGCCGTACAAGCGCCGTAGGTGCGTTTCCCACAGCGTATATCACCGGCTTATCAAGTTTTGCTGCTTTATCTACAGATGCCGCTGCTCTTGTTGTTCCGTTGCCCCTTGCCGCCTCAGCGACATCCTCATCCGCCATAAAGCACATACATTCACAGCCGTGCCGTTTGAGAGCCGCCTTATTTATGCCTGCCTTAGCCATATTCGTATCAGTCACTATTATTGCTCCGCTGTCAAGAACAGCAAGGGCTATATCGACTATATTCTCCGAAAAATAAAGATTTTCAGCATATTCAAAATCAGCAGTTGTATGAATTGCCCGAAGAACGATCGGCCTTATTTCTTCAGGTATCTCTTTTTCAAGCTCACTCTCTATTATCTCAAAGCTGCGCTTTTCGATGTCTGCCGGCAGCACATATTCTAAGTTCATACACCCTCCTCAATAATTCTGTAGATCATTTCCATATCAAGATTTTTTCTTACGTTATCAGCAAGCAGATCAATCTGCATTTCCCTGAATTTTCTTCTGTCAACCACCTCGCCGTCAAACGGCAAGCCTTTACAGCGATACAGCGCTTTGATAAGTCTTCCTGATACATCAGCGCTGTCAAATATGCCGTGAACATAACAGCCAGCAGCATTACCTCTGAAACTGCCTCCGCAGTCCGTGAGTTGATATCTGGTGCTGGATGTTTCACCCATATGTACCTCGTATCCATAAAACTCCGCCCCTGATAGACACGAGAAAAAACCTGTGATCTCTCTGAAGCTGCCGCTGATCTGCGTCTGGTGCTTTTCGGTGCTGAAAACAGTGTCGCAATCAAGCAGGCCAAGCCCGCTGATACTTCCGCCGCACTCGCTGCCACAGGGGTCTGAAATACTCCTGCCCATAATCTGATATCCGCCGCATATACCGAACACCGGAACATCTCCATAAAAGCAGGTCTTAACAGTATCTGCAAGGCCTGTTTCACAGAACCATTTCATATCATCGATCGTGCTTTTTGTTCCTGGGATGATTATGAGATCGGGCGCTCCAAGCTCCCCGGGCTTTGCGACGTAACGGACTGAAACACCATTATACTGCCCGAAAACATCAAGGTCAGTGAAATTTGAGATCTTCGGCAGGCATATCACTGCTATGTCGATATCTCGGTCAGCACTCTTCATTGTGAGCTTTTCAGAAAGGCTGTCCTCATCCTCAAGATTGCAGCTTATATACGGGATAACTCCGGCAACACGCTTTCCGGAACGTTCCTCAAGAATATTTATCCCATCTCTGAACAATGTGATATCTCCCCTGAATTTATTGACTACAAGCCCCTTTACAAGGTCAAACTCATCTTTTTCCAGAAGCTGCAATGTGCCGATAAGCTGTGCAAAAACTCCTCCCCTGTCAATATCGCCTGCAAGAAGAACGGGCGACCTTACGAGCTTTGCAAGACCCATATTCACTATATCATCTGCTTTGAGATTCAGTTCAACAGGACTGCCTGCCCCTTCGATAACGATAATATCGTGCATATCCGCAAGAGAGTTATATGCCGTCATAATATCTGGGATAAGCTCTTTTTTGTGCCGGAAATAATCAGCAGCACGCATATTCCCACGGACTTTTCCGTTTACTATAACCTGTGAACCTACGTTTGTCGTCGGTTTTAAAAGTATGGGGTTCATCAGCGCTGAAGGCCGGACTCCGGCAGCCTCAGCCTGTAACGCCTGTGCTCTGCCTATCTCTGCACCATCGGGAGTTATAAATGAATTTAGCGCCATATTCTGTGATTTGAAAGGGGCTACTGAATAGCCGTCCTGCCTGAATATCCTGCACAATGCTGCTGTGAGAAAGCTCTTTCCTACATTTGACATTGTGCCTTGAAGCATTATGTTTTTAGCCATTCAGACACCTCCTGAACGCATGTATAAGCCTTACATTTTCCTCGTGACTGCGAACAGCGATCCGATAGTAACCGGCAGTCAGACCAACAAAATTCCGGCAGTCACGGATAAGGATGTTGTTTCTAAGAAGTCTTTCAGCAAGGTCATCGACACTTCTGAAAAATATAAAATTCGCTACCGGATCAAATAGTCTTACCCCCATACTTCTCAATTCAGCAGTAAGGTACTCTCGCTCTGCTGCAATGTATCCAACCGTCCTGCGAAGGTAGTCAGTTTCTTCAAGTGCAGCAATACCGGCTTTCTGTGCAATGGAAGAAACACTCCAGAACTGACCGGTTTCATGGATGCGTTCTGCTATTGATACATCTCCGCAAACTGCGTATCCAAGCCTTATTCCAGGCATGGCAAATAACTTCGTAAATGCTTTCAGAATAATTGCGTTCTTTCTGAAGCGCTTCATCAGGCTGTAGTTTTCACCGTCCTCAACAAAGCCCATAAAGCACTCGTCACAGACAAAAAGCGTATCATTCTCTTCGCATTTTTCAGCTATAGTTTTCAGGATATCCGGATCTATAAGCCTGCCTGTAGGATTATTTGGGGTAGATAAAATACACATATCAAGGCTTGAATCGAGTGCCGTTAGAATACTTTCAGTGACATTGAATTCATTGTCTTCAGTAAGATTATGGCATACAATCTCAGCTCCACATTCCTCCATAGCACGATTGTATTCGCCGAATGACGGGGCGCAGACAAGAGCTCTACCTGGTCTGAATGCATGAACTATACGAAAAATAAGATCATCCGCTCCGTTTCCGCAAATAATGTTTTCAGCTGTAAGCTTTTCATATTCGGCCAGCTTACTTCGTAGTTCAACGCAGTAGGGATCAGGGTATTTTTCAATGTCAGGAACACATTCTGCAAATATCCTCCTTACACTTTCAGGCACTCCA
>JAAYBK010000118.1 GCA_012718885.1 Ruminococcus sp.
AAAGTCTTTGGAAAGGGGTTCGGGGAAGAACCTTTCCTCAGAAAGGTTTTCCCCGAGTAACTGACATATACTTCTATATAAGTGCTCCCCTTATGATTTCCTACGTTTGTCATTGAGAACAGCCGGATTCAGATCTGCTCATTCTCCTGAAGGAGTTCCTCATAAAGCTTGATATAGTCGTCTGCGGAGGCAGACCAGCTGAAATCGCACTTCATTGCACGCTTTATCAGAGCCTCCCAGACCTTCTTATCGCTGTAATCACGAAGAGCACGTTTCACAGCGTCCAGCATATCGTTTGCGTTGATAGTCTTGAAGGTGAAGCCGTTTCCGTCGATGCCGCCGTTGTCACGGACGGTATCCCGGAGGCCGCCTGTCTCACGTACTATCGGAATAGTGCCGTAGCGCATGGAGATCATCTGAGCGAGACCGCAGGGCTCACTGAGCGAAGGCATGAGGAACATATCCGAGCCGGCATATATCCTGTGTGAGAGTTCGGGGATGAATCCCAGGGATACAGATACTTTTCCGGGGTATCTTGCAGCCATTTCGCTGAAGAAGTCCTCGTATATCTTCTCGCCGCTGCCCAGGACAGCGAACTTGAAGCCCATCTGTATCATCTCTTCAAAGACGCAGCGTATCAGGTCTATTCCCTTATGGCGGACGAATCTTGTGACAATGCCTATTACAGGCTCATTGCCGGGATCCAGATTCAGTTCCTCCAGCAGAGTACATTTGCACTCGGCCTTTCCGGAGATACTTCTTGCGCTGAAATTCTTGGTTATTTCCGGATCCTTTGAAGGATCGTAGAGCTCGGTGTCAATGCCGTTGAGGATGCCCCGGAGCTTATACTGCTTGGTGACGAGGATCCTGTCCAGACCGTGAGCGTACCAGGGATCAAGTATCTCCCAGGCATAGCTTGGGCTTACGGTAGTGATCTTGTCGGCAGTTTCGATAGCGCCCTTGAGCATATTCACATAGCCGTCGTAATCCAGGAGGCCAGCGTTATACATAGGTATGCTCATGAGCTCGCCGAGGACTTCCTTGCCGTATTTGCCCTGATATTCTATATTGTGGATAGTAAAGACGTTCTTTATCCCGTCATATCCCTGCTGGTACTTATAGTACACGCTGTAGTACACGGGGATGAGGGCGGTCTGCCAGTCGTTGCAGTGGATTATCTCAGGAGTGAAACCCACGTATTTCAGCATTTCCAGCACTGCACGGTCGAAGAAAACGAATCTTTCGCAGTCGTCATAGAAGCCGTACATACCCTCACGGGAGTAATAGTATTCGTTATCGATGAAATAATAGGTAATGCCGTTGAGAACAGCCTTGAAGATACCGCAGTACTGCTTGCGCCATGAGACATCAACAGTGATGTTCTTTATAAACTCCATTTTTGCACGAAGCTCTGGTCTGATAGAGCTGTATAGCGGTATGACTACACGGCAGTCATGTCCCTTGGCTGCGAGAGCCTTCGGGAGAGAGCCTGTAACATCGGCAAGGCCGCCGGAGGCTGCAAAGGGGACAGCCTCACTTGCTGCAAATAATATTTTCATTAAGGATCACCGCCGTTAAAGTTTTCCATCTTTTCCTATATAGAGGGGATAAGTCTCGGAGCCGGTAAGCACCTTGTCATCGCTTATCTCCACGTTTTTATCTGTGATAATAGAACCGATCGTGCAGTTCTTGCCTATTTTTGTACTCTGGAGGAGCACAGAATTTCTGACAACAGTACCCTTTCCGACCTTTACTCCACGGAATAGGATAGAGTTTTCAACAGTTCCCTCAATGATGCAGCCGTCTGCGATGAGGGAGTTCTTGACATTTGATTCAAGACCGTATTTCACAGGACCGTTGTCGCCGATCTTGGTATATACTGGCATATTCTTGCGGAAGAGGGCATTGCGCTTCTCTGTGTCCAGGAGCATCTGGTTAGCGCTGTAGTAGTTCTGGATGCTGTCGATCCTTGTAAAGAACTCCTTATGCTCGTAGCCCATGATATTGTACTCATCCTTCTTGCCCTGGAGTATCTCCCGGGTGAAGCTGAACTGATTTCTGCTTGCTGCATCGAAGACTATCTTCTTGAGGAAGTCCTTTGTGATGATGAACATTTCCAGCCAGATATTGCACTCGCCGGAGATCTGGGGATTTACCAGAGCGTCCTTGAGGCGGTTATTCTCATCGAACTGAAGGATAGTTGAGCAGTCGTTGATATCGCTGTCGTGGATACCTTTGCTGTATACGAGGGTGATATCAGCACCGGTGCTCATGTGCTGATTGAGCACGGGGTTGAAGTCGATAGTTGTAACAACGTCGCAGTTTGCCATGATGACATACTTTGCGTTGGAATGTTCAACGAAGCTCCATACGTTATTGAGGGCATCCAGTCTTCCCTTGTAGATACCGCCGGTCTGGCTGTAGGGAGGGAGGAGGTGGAGGCCGCCTTTTTTACGGGCAAGATCCCAGTCACGGCCTGAGCCCAGGTGATCCAGCAGTGAGCCGTAGTTGGACTTGGTTATAACGCCCACCTCTGAAACGCTGGAATTTACCATATTGGAAAGCGGGAAATCTATGAGCCTGTAGCGTCCTCCGAAGGGGATAGAACCCATAGTTCTCTGCTTAGTGAGCTCGCTGATGTAAGAATCGTGCATACTTGCGAAGATAAGGCCTAAAACATTGTAATTAACACTCATACCAATACTCCTCCTGTCAGATATTTTCGCCGATTATCTGCTTCGGCTCAACGCATTTTCCGGCGGAGACGGTAACGTTATGGCCAACGACAGCTATGCCCCAGTCGTCACGGTTCTCGATATTCTCAGGGCTTGTGCCGACCTTAGCACCGCTTTCGATGACACTGTCGCTGCCGACGATGGCGTACTCAACGACAGCTCCGGACTTGATAACAGTACCGGGCATAACTATGCTGTAGTTGACAGTAGCGCCCTCCTCGATAGTAACTCCGGAGAAGAGTATCGAGAAGTCAACTGTGCCGTCGATAGTGCTTCCTTCGGAGATCATGGAGTTTTCGATATGGGCATTGTCGCCGATATACTGAGGCGGCATATTGCTGTTCCTGGAGTAGATCTTCCAGCAAGGATCGTACAGGTCCAGCGGAACGCTTGGGCTGAGGAGATCCATATTTGCCTCCCAGAGGGAATCGAGAGTTCCGACGTCCTTCCAGTAGCCCTCGAACTCATAGGCGAAGAGTCTCTGCTGGTCACGGAGCATTGAGGTTATGATATCCTTGCCGAAGTCCTTGGACCACTGTTCGCCTCTGTCACGCTTGGCGTTGGCATCATTTTCGTTTTCGATGAGGTACTTCTTGAGCTTATCCCAGCTGAAAACGTAGATACCCATAGAAGCGAGGGTAGACTTAGGCTCCTTTGGCTTTTCAACGAAGTCTGTCACCTGATTCTGTTCGTCGCAGATCATGATACCGAAGCGGGATGCCTCGGACTTTGGAACGTCGATGACGGAGATAGTACAGTCAGCATTGTTAGCGATATGGAAGTCCACCATTTTGGAATAATCCATTTTATAGATATGGTCGCCGCCGAGCACAACAACGTACTCAGGGTCGTACCTTTCGATGAAGCGCATATTCTGGTAGATCGCATTAGCTGTTCCCTCATACCATGAAGCGCCGGCCTGGGTCTCAAATGGAGGGAGAACGTGAACTCCGCCGTTGAGCTTATCCAGGTCCCAGGGCTGGCCATTGCCGATATACTCATTGAGTACCAGAGGCTGGTACTGAGTGAGGACGCCGACAGTGTCGATACCTGAGTTGGTGCAGTTTGAGAGAGGGAAGTCTATGAGGCGATATTTTCCGCCGTATGGGACTGCCGGTTTCGCCACATTTTTAGTAAGGGCGTAAAGACGGCTTCCCTGACCGCCTGCGAGAAGCATTGCAACTACTCTTTTTTTAGTGTACATACTATTCCTCCTATAGATGATGAGCATGGAAAAGCAGGGCAAAGAGGGGAGCAAAGAGGGAAGAGCGGCTTAATTCCGGGTGGCGAAGCGCCTTCCGGAGCGCTGCACTTTATTTGCAGCTCCCGTCTTGCCGGCAAATTATATCACCATGCTGCAATTAAAATCCTGAAAACTATTTGTCAGAACTTACAGAGCGTCTTGTTCTTTTAGGCTTCTCTGCTGTTTTTGTTTCGTCAGTTTTGGGTGCTCTCTTTTTTACCGGGGAATATTTCAGGTAAATGACAGAGAGCGGAGCAAGTGTCATGGATATGCTTTCGTCAAAGCCGTGCATACCGATGCTGTCTGACTTGAATGATTTTTCTGTAACACCTGAGCCGCCGAATTCAGCAGCATCTGTGTTGAATACGAGTTTATATTTTCCCTTGAAGGGGACTCCTATGCGGTAGTCTCTTCTTTCCACAGGGACGAAATTGCAGACTGTGATGAGCTCATCACCGCTGTCGTCGATACGCCTGAAGGCGATGACGCTCTGCTTGTAGTCGTCGTTTGAGATCCAGCTGAAGCCGTCCCAGGAGTCGTCATTCTGCCAGAGAGGAGAATTCTCAAGGTAGAACTTATTGAGCTTCTCGGAGAATTTCAGCAGGTTCTTATGGGCGTCGAAATCGAGTATGCCCCAATCCAGCTCTGACTTATAGTCCCATTCCTTCATCTGGCCGAACTCCTGTCCCATGAAGAGGAGCTTCTTGCCGGGGTGAGCCATCATATATGCCAGGAATGCACGGTATGATGCGAATTTCTGATCGTACTCACCGGGCATCTTGCTTATCATGGAGCACTTTCCGTGTACCACCTCATCGTGCGAGATAGGGAGGATGTAGTTCTCCGAGAATGCATAGAAGAATGAGAATGTGAGCTTATCATGATTGAATGCACGGTAGATTGGATCGAGGGACATATAGCTGAGCATATCGTTCATCCAGCCCATGTTCCACTTGAAGTTGAATCCAAGGCCGCCGATATCGGTGGGCTTTGTGACGAGAGGCCAGGCAGTTGACTCCTCGGCGATCATAAGAGCGTCCGGGTGCTTTGAGAACACAGCCTCATTGAGGTGCTTGAGGAATTCCACGGCCTCAAGGTTCTCGTTGCCGCCATAGATGTTGGCAGTCCATTCGCCGTCACGCCTGTCGTAGTCAAGGTAGAGCATGGAAGCAACTGCATCCACACGTAGACCGTCTACATGGAATTCATCGAACCAGTAGTTAGCGCTGGAGATGAGGAAGGAGCATACCTCAGCCTTGCCATAGTCGAAGACTCTCGTGCCCCAGGCCTTGTGTTCCTTTTTGCGGTCGTCGGTGTACTCGTAGCAGCAGGTGCCGTCAAATTCATACAGACCAGCTTCGTCCTTCGGGAAATGAGCAGGTACCCAGTCGAGGATCACACCGATGCCGGCTTCATGGAACTTATCGATCATCTTCCTGAGATCATCGGGAGTTCCGTAGCGTGAAGTCGGGGCAAAATAGCCTGTGACCTGATAGCCCCAGGAGCCGTCGTAGGGATACTCGGTAAGGGGCATGAACTCAACGTGGGTATAGGACATTTTTTTGAGGTAGGGTATTATTTCATCTGCGAAGGTGATGTAATCCAGGAATACATCCTCTCCTCGCTTTTTCCATGAACTGAGGTGGACCTCATAGATGTTCACGGGGCTGTTGTAGATGCTTTTCTTTGATTTTTCTTCGTACCAGCTTTTATCTGTCCATTCAAAGCTGCTTTCATAGATCTTTGAAGCGGTGCCCGGTCGGGTCTCGAAATGAGAGGCATAGGGGTCGGCTTTCAGAAGAATTCGTCCATCCTTTGTTTCGATGCTGTATTTATAAGCGTCGAATTGTTTCAGCTTTGAGATCTCGGCTTCCCATACACCGTCTGCGATGAGTGACATAGGATTAGCAGATCTTTCCCAGTCGTTGAAATCACCGACTACTGAAACACTGACAGCATTAGGAGCCCAAACTCTGAATATAAAGCTGCGGCCTCTGCCTTTTTTCTTCGAGTGAACGCCGAAGAACTTATAGGCCTCGTAATTTTTTCCCTGATAGAACAGATACAGAGGAAAGTCATTAGGGTTCGTTTTTGTATTAACTGACATAATTCAGCCTCCTTTGCTACTTACATTTTATCAGAAATTGCTGTTTTATTCAAGCTTTTTTACAGATTGTGGTAAAAATTCAGTCGTTGTGCTAATTATGGCAGTATTATTTCGTGCATTTTGACATATTTATTAATTGTAAACATTCTGCTGATTGTTTAAATGTACTTAATTATTCATTAATTTTTCTTGACTTGTATTCCGATGACGGTAACATCGTCACTTCTCACGTTTGGATTGAATGTGTCTGCCTTCCGGCAGATCTCGTCAACGATATGCTTCAGGTCGTTCTCACTGAGGAGGAGCTCCCGTATGAAGCGGTATTCTTTCTCACTTATGCCGTCGGAGAACATGATGACGATATCGCCCTCCTCGAAGTCGTAGCTCCGTGAGAAAGTCTCGGACTGCTCATAGATACCGATAGGAAAGGTGGACTGTGATATCTTCATCACAGTGCCTCTGTGGCGGATGAGAGTTGCGGCGGCACCGGATTTTATAACGGTGAGGCCGCAGCTGTCCAGGTCGATCCTCACGGCGTCGAGTGTGGCAAAGGACTCCTCTCCGGACTTGGTGAGCATAACGGAGTTTATGAGCCTTATTGCGGAACTGTAGTCAGCGCCGCAGGTTATGAGCCGCCGGAACATCCTTACTACCAGCCTGGATTCAACAGCAGCTTCCTTTCCGCAGCCCATACCGTCGGAGAGAACAACGTAGGCTCCGCCTGTGCCGTCTGTGAAAGTCATGGAGGTGTCGCCGCTCTCCCTTGAACCTCCGGCACAGGTGGCGGCAGCGCAGACCTGTATGGAGTAGACCGGCTTCTCGAACAGCCTGAGCCGCAGTTCCTTTCCGGAGTGTACCGGAGGGGCGGTATCAAGGGGGATACGGAGCTCGTCAGAGATCAGGTCGCATATCCTTCCGCAGTTCCCGGGAGCCTTGTCAGCCGGGAAGTAAAGCTCGGCAAGGAGCCTGTTTCCGGAGTTGTAGCAGGCTATGACGCCAGATGGAGAAATACCGAATTTCGCCAGTTTTTCCCTTATGGCACGGCTCACTGAGGGGGAGTATCTGAGGTCCATGCGCTTTCCGGCGGAGCTTATCATCTCCTCGGTCATGCGGAGCTGCTCGGAGAGCAGGCGGCGGCTTTCAGCGTATCTCATTCCCATGAGCTTCATGGCAGTTCGTTCACCGGCACTTCTGCGGAAGCTCTCCCGGAGCTCATTTTTCCGGATGCAGTCTTTCAGCTCGAAGGGGAAGGCCTCGGCGGAGAACTCTCCCTGAGCAGCCAGCTTCCGGAAGCCACGGACAGTGCTGTCATGCTCGCTGCGCCAGCAGGCAAGTCTCCGGCAGCAGCGCTTGCAGACCTCCTCTGAGCTGCGTATCACCACCTGCTCCGGATTTTCACGCTGCGCCAGAAGATTTGCGATATGCTCGGCCTCAAGGCGGACTGCACCAATGGAATCCGAGAGGAAGCTCATCCGTGAGCCGATCATTTCCGGAAGAGCAGTGCTGTCTCCGGAGGAGGTGATTATCCATTTGTCCGAGTAATATGGCGCAGCCAGCAGGAAAACTCCCGTCCCACAGAGTACATCGGCAATGCCTCCGGCGGTGTAGATATCCGTTACGGAGAGCACCATGAGCATAAGGTGGATGACAGTGAATGCTCCGGCGGCAAAGCTGAGCTTTCTCTGGCTGAGAAAGCCTGTGAGGAGACCTGCTGCCGGAAGCAGGACCACCGTCATGCCGGCAGGCTGAGAGGAGAGAAAAGCGCCGCAGACCGTAAGTGCGCCGCAGATAACTCCGCCGGAGTATCTGTAGAAATAAGCGCCTGCCAGCGTTACAGCGATCCCCAGTGTCAGTCCGGTATTCATAACAGGAGTTTTCACGGAGCAGAGTGCGGCCACTGTCAGGGTGTATACCACGGCGTATGCACAGCCATAGGGCGGAGCAAGATCCAGCGCTTTTTTCCGCCGGATATTCTCAGCAGTCAGGGACACTGAAAAGGCGGCGGCACCGGCAAGTGCTCCGTAGAACAAATAGAAGATTAGCTTGTAGAACATCTCTCCGATAAGGGCGGAAACTGCCGCACCGGAGATGAATACGGAGGCGGTAGTTGTAATGCCGGAGGAACGGGGCTCGCTGACGGGTTCGAGGAACATTTTTGCCGCCATTATCATAAGCATGGCGGATATTTTCACGATGTTCCGCCCTACAGTACGGTGGAGGATGGAACTTACAAGACTGCCGGTGAGGACGGCAGCGGAGCGTGTCAGGCCAAGGCCTCCGCAGAGAGCAATGTCTGCAAAGGAAGCAGATCCGCCCAGCTTTGTATCCGCCAGGAAAAAGCCTGCGGCGGCGGAGAGAAAATAGGCTGCGGCGGAAAGCATTGAGGATTGGAGAAATTCTTTTTTTATCCTTTTCATTATTATCACCTTTATGTAGAAATGTACTCCTATTGTAGCACTTTTTATGTGCGAAAAAAGTCGGATAATAATGCATGGATTATTAATTCATAATTTGTAATTCATAATGCATAATCATGGTACTGACTGCGGTTGTGTATCGTAGAGGAAGCGTAAAAAAGGGACTGCATAAGGGGAATACTTATATAGAAATATATGTCAGTTACTCGGGGAAAACCTTTCTGAGGAAAGGTTCTTCCCCG